>CAISDD010000480.1 GCA_903883985.1 uncultured Pseudomonadota bacterium
GGCATCCTTGCCTGCGTCTTTGAAAACAGCCGGCCGCAAACCGGCGTTGCCGCGATGATTTCTTTTTGAAGCAAGGGGTTGAAGCGTGCTTCTTGAGAGAGCGTTTGCCACCGGTGAAGTCGCGATAGGTCTCGTCACGCAGTCGATAGGGTTGCCGTGCCTTATTGAGAAGTTACTGAGGCAAGAGGTAAGAGGCAAGCTTTCCCTTGAACCTTGAACCTTGAACCTGCTTTTACCCCTGTAGAAACAAGGCGAAGGGCCGGCCCTGCGCGGCCCAGTGCTGCGCGGCATCGGCAAAGATGTCGGTCAGCACCAGGCGCAAGTCCAACGGGATGCATACGGCGTGGGTGATTAGCAGATACAGCGGCCCGTCGTGCCAGGACAGATCGGCCAGGCACTCGTCCAGGGCGTCCCAGTTATTCCCGTAATAGTCGGGAAAGTCCAGCACCCGCCCCAATGCCGTGAGCAGGCGGTCCTTGTCGGTCAGGTCGCGACCATCCAGGTAGGGCATGGGTCCGCCAGGCGGCTCGGACACATCGCCTGGGGCAGGGCCAATCTGGAAAACCCCGTTCATTCCCGTATCCGCTGGAAGGAGCGGTAGTGATCCGCCGTATACCAGAAGGTGCCGGGGCCTGCGATGATGCGACGGGCGCCGCGATTGCGCGCACCGGGTGTGGGCACCGTGTATTCGTGGTAATAGCCGCGTGCCTGGCGCGGCAGCAGGCCTTCCCGGTTGGCGAAGACGATGCCATCGCGGGCATGCAAAAATGGCCCGCCCTGCTTGATCAGCGCCAGCGTGTCGCGTGCCTCGCGGGGAAGCTGGGCGAGCGCTATCTCCGCGCGCGGCGGTTCGCCAAACCATGCCGCCATCGCCGCGAGCGGCAGCAGGGCCAGCATAAAGAGGAGGAAGTAGCGCATGTGTAGCGCAGGCATCCCTGCCTGCGTCCTTTGAATCGCCGGCGAGCAGCCGGCGCTAGGATTAATCGTCGGCGTATTTCGCGACGTAGGCCATCACCGTCGCCGCATCGGCGTCCATCACCTCGAACCGCTGCGGCAGAGCCTCGATGTTCGCAAGGCCGGGCGGGCGTTCCGGCTTGCGGCCCAGCGCCTCGACGATCGTATCCTCAAACTTGGCCGGCAGCGCGGTTTCCAGGCAGACCAGGGGCACGCCGACTTCACGGTGTTCCAGGCCCACTTTCAGTCCATCTGCGGTATGGGTGTCGAGCATGGTCGCGTACTTCTCCCAGGCCATGCGTATGGTCGCGAGGCGATCGGCATGGCTGCTGGAACCGGAAACGAAGCCGAATTCCGGCACCCGGCCAAACTGGCCGGAGGCGTTGAGGTCGAAACTCTCGCCGTTCTCCACCGCGCGCCAGAGTTCGGAAACCACGGCGCCGTCGCGGCCCACCAGGTCGAAGATGAAACGCTCGAAGTTGGAGGCCTTGGAGATGTCCATGGACGGGCTGGAGGTGTGCAGGGTTTCCGCCGACTTGCGCGGGCGATAGACGCCCGTGCGGAAGAATTCGTCGAGCACGTCGTTCTCGTTGGTGGCGACGATGAGTTTTCGGATCGGTAAGCCCATCATGCGGGCGATGTGGCCGGCGCAGACGTTGCCGAAATTGCCGGAAGGCACAGAGAAATCGACCGGCTGACCTTCCCCCGAGGTCACCGCGAAATAAGCCTTGAAGTAGTAGACGACTTGCGCCGCCACCCGTGCCCAGTTGATCGAGTTCACGGCGCCGATGCGGTACTTCGCCTTGTAAGCCAGGTCGCCGGACACGCTTTTCACGATGTCCTGGCAGTCGTCGAATACGCCCCGGATCGCGATGTTATGGATGTTGGCGTCCGTCAGGGAATACATCTGCGCCTGCTGGAAGCGGGTCATGCCGTGCAGCGGCGAGAGCATGAACACGCGCACCTTATGCTTGCCGCGCATGGCGTACTCTGCGGCCGAGCCGGTATCGCCGGAAGTCGCCCCCAGGATGTTGATGTCCTGGCCTGCTTGTTCGAGCGCGTACTCGAACAGGTTGCCCAGCAACTGCATGGCCATGTCCTTGAATGCCAGCGTCGGCCCGTTGGACAGTTCCAGGAGAAACAGACCGTCTTCCAGTCGGCGCAGGGGCGTGATCTGGCTAAAATCAGAATCCGAGCGGCCGTGGCTATAGGTTTGGGTCGTGTAGGTCTGGTCGATCAGCGCGCGAAGGTCGTCCGGCTCGATGTCATCGATCAGGCGGGAGAGGAGGGTGAACGCCAGTTGCCGATAATCCATGTCGCGCATGAATTCCAGTTCGGCGCCGGAGAATTGCGGATAGCGCTCCGGCAGATACAGTCCCCCATCCGGGGCCAGGCCACCCAGGAGGATTTGCAGGAAAGGGAGTTTCGGCGATTGGCCGCGCGTGGAAAGATAGTTCATCCGTTCAGGGCTTCCATGCGGATGCGCACGACCTTGCCGCGGATGGCAGTGAGGGCTTCGATCCTGCGTATGGCGGCGTTGATGTCTTTCTCGCGGGCGATGTGGGTGAGCAGGACGACATCGGCCTGATCCTCGCCCTCGGCCGGTTCCTTCTGAATCATCGCTTCGATGGAAATGGACAGGTCGGCCAGGATGCGGGTGACGTCGGCTAACACGCCGGGCTTGTCCAGAGCGCGCATGCGCAGGTAGCAGGCGGTCTCCACCTCCTCCATGGGCAGGATGGGCAGGTCGGAAAGCTGATCGGGCTGGAAGGCGAGGTGAGGCACGCGGTGTCGCTTGTCCGCGGTGTGCAATCGGGTGACATCGACCAGGTCGGCGATCACTGCGCTGGCGGTGGGCTCGGCGCCCGCGCCCTTGCCGTAATAGAGGGTGGCGCCGACGGCATCACCCCAGACCAGGACAGCGTTCATGGCGCCTTCGACGTTGGCGATCAGGCGTTTCGTCGGGATCAGGGTAGGGTGTACGCGCAGTTCCACTCCGCGCATGGGGCCGGTCTCCTGGCGCTTGGCGATCCCCAGCAACTTGATGCGGTAGCCGAGTTGTTCGGCGTACTGGATATCGATGGCATCCAGTCTGCTGATGCCCTCGACGTGGGCTCGGTCGAACTGCACCGGGATGCCGAAGGCGATGGAGGCCATCAGCGTGACCTTGTGGGCGGCGTCGATGCCCTCGATGTCGAAGGTCGGGTCGGCTTCCGCATAGCCCAGGCGCTGCGCTTCGTGCAGCACGGCGTTAAAGCTGTGGCCCTTGTCGCGCATCTCGGAGAGGATGAAGTTGGTCGTGCCGTTGATGATGCCGGCCAGCCACTGGATGCGGTTGGCGGAAAGACCCTCGCGCAGGGCCTTGATGATGGGAATGCCGCCGGCGACCGCCGCCTCGAAGGCGACCATGACGCCCTTTTTCTGCGCCGCGGCGAAAATTTCGTTGCCGTACACGGCGAGCAAAGCCTTGTTGGCGGTGACCACATGCTTGCCGTTGTCGATGGCCAGCATCACCAGTTCCAGCGCGGTGGTATAGCCGCCGATCAACTCGACGATGATGTCGATGTTCGGGTCCTTCACCAGGCTGAAGGCATCATCGGTGACCTTGACGTCGCGGCCCACGAGTTCGCGAGCGCGTTCCACGTTGCGGTCGGCCACGGCGACGATATGGATGGGCCGGCCGGCGCGCCGGGTGATTTCTTCCTGATTACGGGTCAACACGGCATAGGTGCCGCCGCCGACCGTGCCGATGCCGAGCAGACCTACCTGGATGGGTTTCATATTCGCTTCGCTCTTGAGTTGGCGCAGAGTGCAGTCGTGGCGTGCCGCCCGGTGCTTCCTACTTGATAAGTCCGTCTTTCTTGAACATGTCGCGCAGGCCGCGGATGGCCTGGCGGGTACGCATTTCGTTTTCGATCAGGGCGAAACGCACGTGATCGTCGCCGTAGTCGCCGAAGCCCACGCCTGGGCTGACCGCCACCTTGGCATCGGCCAGCACTTTTTTCGAGAATTCCAGCGATTTCATGTGTGCGTAGGGTTCGGGAATCGGGGTCCAGAGAAACATCGTCGCCTTCGGCGCTTGTACATGCCAGCCGACTTCGTTCAGGCCCTTGACCAGGGCATTGCGCCTCGTCTGGTACATCAAGCGGATATCTTCGACGCAATCCTGCGGGCCTTCCAGGGCGGTGATGGCCGCCACCTGTATGGGCGTGAACGTGCCATAGTCGTGGTAGCTCTTGATCCGCGCCAGAGCGGCGCACAGGCGGGCATTGCCGACCATGAAGCCGACCCGCCAGCCGGGCATGTTGTAGCTCTTGGACAGGGTGAAAAACTCCACGGCCACTTCCTTGGCGCCGGGCACTTGCATGATCGAAGGCGCTTTGTAGCCGTCGAAGACGATGTCGGCATAGGCGATGTCGTGCACGACCAGGATGCCATACTCCTTCGCCATCGCCACCACCTTCTCGAAGAACTCGAGTTCCACGCACTGCGTGGTCGGGTTGCTGGGAAAGTTGAGGATCAGCATCTTCGGGCGCGGCCAGAA
>CAISDD010000481.1 GCA_903883985.1 uncultured Pseudomonadota bacterium
AGACGGCGGGCGATCTCGGACGCCAGACGTCCCAGCACCCTGTCGGTGCCGTCCACCAGATACCAGTCGTGCTGGACCTCATGGGGCTTAGCGGAGAAGGTTTTCATATTGTCGTACCCAAAGGGGAGCTTCGGAAAGCGCAGAATTCTATGGTGTTTTACGTTTTCATGTCAAACCAGTATTTGCCTGAATTCCGGACATCCGGATAATCGCAGCCCATGTCACCCTCCTTCCTGGCCACAAATCTGGCCGCAGCCCTCCTCCTGCCCCCCCTCAACCTGCTCCTGCTGGCCTTCACCGGGCTGTGGTTGCTCAACGTGCGGCGGTCACTCGGCAAGGCCCTGGTCGCGTCCAGTCTGGCTCTGTTCTGGCTGCTGTCGACGCCGGTCGTGGCCGACCGTCTGCTCGGCATGCTCGACCCCAACCCTCGGCCGATTACCGGCGCGCTGGCGGATGCCATCGTGATCCTGAGCGGTGGCACCTATGCGCACAGCCTGGAATATGGCGGCGACACCGTCAACCAGCTCACCCTCGAACGGGTGCGTTATGGCGCCTGGCTCGCGCGCCGGATCGGGAAGCCCATTCTGGTGAGCGGGGGCGCACCGATGGCGGGGATGCCGGAAGCCCGCCTCATGCGGGCCGTGCTGGAGCAGGAATTCGCCGTGCCGGTAAAATGGGAGGAGGATCGCTCGCTCACGACTCGCGAAAACGCGCGTTTTTCCGCCGCAATCCTGAAGCGGGAGGGTGTCAGGCGCATCTATCTGGTCAGCCACTCCTGGCATCTGAAACGCGCCGTACCGGAATTCGAGCGAGCGGGACTGGTGGTCATTTCCGCCGGCACCGGCTATTTTCGCCCCGGCCCCAGCCTGCCGCTGGACTGGCTGCCCAACGCCCGTGCTCTGTTCAAGAGCTATCTGGCCATGCATGAAGGCATTGGCCTCCTCTGGTATCGCATCCTCAATCAATTTGGAGAACACACATGAAATCCCGCGTCAAATGGGTGGAAGATGTCTGTTTCATGGCCGAGTCAGACAGCGGCCACGCCATCATCATGGATGGCGCGCCGGAGGTCGGCGGGCGCAACCTGGGCCCACGACCGATGGAAATGTTACTCATGGGCACCGGCGGCTGCACCTCGGTGGACGTGGTGATGATCCTGAAGAAGAGCCGCCAGGACGTAACCGGATGCGAAGTGGAAATCAGTGCCGAACGGGCAAGCGATCATCCCAAGGTGTTCACCAAGATACACATGCATTTCACCGTGCGCGGTCGCGGCGTCAAGCCGGAGATCGTCGACCGTGCCATCAAGCTGTCGGCGGAAAAATACTGTTCTGCCAGCATCATCCTGGGCAAGAGTGCGGTGATGACCCACGACTTCGAAATCATCGAGGAGGGTATCGCCGCAGCCGGCTGAACGGAGCTTCCGTAACTGGACTTCGAGCAGATTGCCGCACGAGACAGGCATAATCTCGCTATTTCAACCCGGGGCTGGAATTATGCGTGTCGTTGTCGTCAGCGGACTGTCCGGATCGGGCAAGAGTGTCGCCCTCAAGGCCATGGAGGACGCCAACTTCTATTGCGTCGACAACCTGCCGGCCGCCTTGCTGCTGGAGGCCGTGGAGTACCTGGACCTGCTCGGTATCCAGGATGCGGCTCTTAGCATAGACTCGCGCAGCGGCGGCAGCTTGGTCGGCTTGCCCGAAGAACTGGAACGCCTGCGAGGCAAGGTCGATCTGCGCATCATCTTTCTCACCGCCAAGGACGATGCCCTGGTCAAACGATTTTCGGAGACGCGGCGGCGCCACCCACTCAACTCCGGCGAGCGCTCCCTGGAAGAATGCATCCGCGAGGAGCGCGAGATGCTGGCGTGGCTTTCCGGAAACGCTTATCAGATGGACACCAGCGATCTCTCCGCCAACACCTTGCGCAACTGGATCAAGGACTTCCTCCAGTTGCACAACGCCAGCTTCACTCTGGTGTTCGAATCCTTCGGCTTCAAGCACGGCATCCCGATGGATGCCGATCTCGTCTTCGACATGCGCTGCCTGCCCAATCCGCATTACGACCCCCACCTTAAGCCGCTGACCGGGCGCGATGCGCCGGTCATCGCCTTCTTGCAGGCCCAGGACCAGGTGGCGGAAATGCTCGAAGATATCCACGCCTTCATCGCCAAGTGGCTGCCGTCTTACATCCGGGACAACCGCAG
>CAISDD010000482.1 GCA_903883985.1 uncultured Pseudomonadota bacterium
GAATGCCCAGACCGAGAAAAGGCAGGTCGCCATCATCATGAATCGGGCGGCGGCAGAACAGCGCATCATCGTTTACCGCCAGCAGTTGATAAAAGAGGAGACCACCACCCTCACGGCCGAGCAAATACTGATCAAGTACCAGCTTGCCACGGCCGAGAAGAAATTGCAGATCATCGACTCCATCTACCAAGTCCTGGCGGCCGAAAAACTGGTTCTGGAGGCAGAGCAGCGCCGAGCGGCCTCTCTCAGTAAGGTCCTGGCGGCCGAGTTGATCGTCGCCGGCATCAAAAAGGAGATGATTCCGTTCTATATCGAAAAGGCTGAAGCCCGGGAAGCCTTGGCCGCGGCGATCATTGCGGAGATCCCGATCACCGAGGCCATCATCAAGTTGGGCTATGACCGGATCGACCTAAAAACCACGGAGGAATACGCCGGCCACCTGGAGCGTGAACAGCAGGAAGAGCTTGAACTCCTCCGGGAGCAGTTCATCCGGGCAAACACATCCATGGAGATCACCAGGCTCCAGAACCGGAGACTTCTCTTGGAGTACCGTAACACGACTCAGGCGCAGATTTTGGAGCAGCACAAAGCCCTTCAGGAGGATGAGGTCACCTTCCGCCTGGCTACGGGGCTCGCCCGGGAAGCTATCGGGGTTAACAATGAAGTGGAGGTGACCCATCATGAGATTAAGAACTTAACCGCAGAGCTCATATCCATCTTGGATAATATGACCAAGAGGGCTCAGGACCAAGCGACCACGGTTCGAGACAGCGCCTTTACCAAGACATCGATTAGCCGGCTGAGTGCTGCAATCGCCAGGAGAATCGTTGCGGGGTAACTATGACTGACGCCATCGAAAAGACTCAGCTTAATGACCGTACCAGGGCCCGCAATGCTTCCCTGTGGGTGGCCTTGGATTGGGGCGGCCTCATGACCCCTTTGGCGGCCCAGCAAGCGGTCCTGAATAGCCTTGGCCAGCCCGGTATCGAGAATTACATGGCCATCACTGAGGAGAATTGGAGCATCAAGGAATCCCAGCGGGACCGCACCTTTGAACTTGACCTGGCTTATATTGAAACCCAGCAAAAGATTGCTGACGATGAGATTTACACCAGACGGGAAACCCTGGCCGTCCAGAAGGCCACGGATGCTTATACTTTGGCAGTCCTGGTTTATAAGGCCACGGTCCAGGCTCTTCTTATGGGGGGTCGGGAGTACGCCGCCCAGGTTGAGTTGGAGCAGCTTGGCGTAGAAAAGTCCAGGGCCATCCTGGCGGTAGCCAAGGAAGTGCTGCACCAGAAACAGGTCAATGCCAGCATCTTCCTTGAATATATCAGCGGTCTCATGGTAGATGCCGACATCGCCAAAGCCAAGGTGGATGTGGCTAAAGCTCAGGTCCGGGCGGTCTTAGCTGACATCGAGGCCGGCGAGGCAGACATCAAGGTCATCATGGCCCAGATCGAACAGTATATGGCTGAGGCTGAAAAAGCCACCCTGCAGGCGGACGTGGCTATGATCTTTGCCGAGATCCTTACCAAGAAATTATCGGCCGTCAAGCTGGACATCGGACAGAAAGAAATCGCCGCCGGCTTTGGGTACATCCAGAGCCGCTACGATGACATGATCATCAAATTGGCAACTCAGAAGGTTGAAGAAGGCCTCCAGCTTGATTACGCCAACGAGGCCCTGGCGGAAGCCAACTTGATCTTCCCGGATGAAAAGACTTCCGAGGACCTGCACGAGCAAGAGCAGCTTAACGCCCGGGAGGTCTTCAATTACACCGAGACCGCGACGTACCAGAATATTCTGGACGAAACGGCGTTACGGGCTCTGGCGGTTAATGCCAAGGAAGCCCTGAGTGACCAACGATTGGCCGTGACTGAGGCCCGTGATATTAAACAAACCTGGGCCCAAGCCCTGGTGAATGCGGCCCATCAATATGTCTATAAAAACAGGCTCGAAAGTCAGGAAGTAGTTTCGAGCTCGGTGGAGACCATTTCGGGGTAGGCCATGGATTGGGACGGGGAGTGGGGCCACGATTTTGGCGAAGTCGGAGCAGAACCTCTTCCTATTCTCTTGTCAGAGGGTAGCTTGGATACTTTGGGGTTGGAGGATTATCACTCTCTGGACCGTCCCGCTACTCTTGAACCTACCTGGTGGGTTATGGATCGAGAACCTGCGATGGATGATCTGGCTGGGACTGCAGGCGACATTCTCAAGGACATGAAGGAAAAGTTGAAAATCTACCCTTTCCAGGACCGGGACGGCAATGACCGGCTCTTTCTGGCCAGGTTTGAGTTTCCAAAAACCAGAGAGGATTTTAAATTCCCAGAGGCCGTTTTCGCCTCCGGTCAAGTCGGTGGCTTCGTTGATTTCCTGGCGGGCTTCCCGATTGACGACGTAGAGATGATGGTGGCCATCGGAGAATATTCGACCAAACCGGATAAGGTAACAGTCAAGGATGGAAACGGGAAAGTTGTGGCGCCGGTCCCGGATAATTTCTTTAAGTGGCCAGATAAGGATAAGGTGCTCTTCAATCTGACTGCCCTGGCGACCAAGAATGTAGGCAAGCTCCTGGCCCCAAATCTGGACGGTGAACCAAAGCCGGATAGGGCGCATTGGTGGTACAGAATCAATCTCGCCGGCGGTAGCGCCAAGTTCCCGGTCCCGGGTGAGTTCCTGGGCCTGGGGGTCCGCATGATGCCGGATAAGCCCTGGGGACAACAGAAAACCAGCCCCTTCGTCTGGTCCGGCAACTGGATGGACACGGTTTACTATACGGGAGCGGTGATCACTGAGGTCATTGACCCGACGAATGAAATCCCTTATCCTACCTATAAGGTGAAATGGCGGAAGGATGAGATCACGGTAAACCCATCAGACTTCGCTCTTTATAAGGTAGGTGACCGGGTGACCATTTTGAAAGACGTGAGCACA
>CAISDD010000483.1 GCA_903883985.1 uncultured Pseudomonadota bacterium
GGTTCCTGCCCGGCCGGCGAAGACATCCGCGGCTACCTGAATATCGTGCGCGGCATCGAGAAACCCACCGGCGGTCTGAGCTGGCAGGAATATGCTTTCCGCCGCCTGACTGCGGCCGATCCTTTCCCCGCCGTCATGGGCCGTGTCTGTCCCGCTCCTTGTGAAGCCGGTAGCAACCGCAATCAGGTGGAAGAGAACGTCGGCATCAACTCCGTGGAACACTTCCTGGGCAACTGGGCGTTGGAGAACAACATCGCGTTCACGGCTTGTGCCGTGGAGACAGGCAAGAAGGTTGCCATCCTGGGTGGCGGCCCCGCCGGTCTGGCCGCAGCCTATCATCTGCGCCTCATGGGCCACGGCGTCACGATATTTGACGACCACGCCGAACTCGGCGGCATGATGCGCTACGGCATCCCCGGCTTCCGCACCCCGCGCGAAGTCCTGGATGGCGAAATCAAGCGCATCATCGACATGGGCGTTGAGACGCGCATGAAGGTTCGCGTGGGCACGGATGTGCCGATGGCGCAGATCGAGCAGGAATATGACGCCATCCTGATCGCCCTGGGCGCTCAAGGTGGTCGCCTGCTGCCCGTGGAAGGCGCGGATGCCCCCAACTGCGTACCGGCGACCGCATTTCTGCGCGCCTTCAACGAAGGCCGCCTGCAGCATGTCGGTAATAAGGTGGTGGTCATCGGCGGTGGCGATACCTCGATCGACGTGGCGACGGTTGCCCGTCGTCTAGGCAAGATCACCAACGCCGCCACCTCCGATTTGCCCGAGATGGTGCTGGCCGGCCATACCGCGCATGACGTGAGCCACATCGCGGCTCGCATGGGTGTGGAAGTGGTGCTGATCTCCCGGGCCACCATCGACAAGATGGCCGCCAACAAGCACGAAGTCGAGCAAGCCAGGGCGGAAGGCATCGAAATCATCGGCGGTGTGACCCCGGTTGCCGTAATCAAGGGCCCGGATGGGCGTGCGATTGCGCTGCGCGTGGCGCAATTCGAAGTCGTCGGCAAGGAAACCAGGATACTGGCCGGCACCGAGATGGACATCAGCGGTGACCTGATCGTCTCGGCCATTGGTCAGTCCGTCGACTTCACCGGGCTGGAAAGCTTCAACAACAACAATGGCCTGATACGCGCGGACAAGAATTACCGTTTCCCGAACAAGCCTAACATCTTCGTCGCGGGCGATGTGATCCGTCCGCACCTGCTGACCACGGCCATAGGCCACGCCCGTATCTGCGCCGAAGGCATCGATTCCTTCTTCAAGGGTGAGGACGCAGCAAAGCGTCCCAAGGTTGACGTGGCTCACTGGGATCAGGTCCGCAAGTGGGTCGAGGCGGGGCATGAGTACAAGGAACACCACGGTCCGGTTCTGGGTACTGCGGAATGGAAGGACGTGCTGCACAACTACGAGGATCGTTCCAGTCGTTACGTGATTCCTTCCAGCGAAATGTTCCTCGGGCACTTCATGAACGTTGCGCGCAATCAGCGTGGCGTGACCGTGCTGGACAGGGATTCCGCCCTGGGTAACTTCGAGGATAGGCTGCACCCACTCGACGAGAAGCAGACCGTTGCAGAAGCCAAGCGCTGTATGTCCTGTGGCCTGTGCTTCGAGTGCGACAACTGCATCATCTATTGCCCGCAGACCGCTGTGTTCAAGGTCAAGAAAAAAGATGGCCCGACTACCGGCCGTTATGTGGACACCGATTATGGCAAGTGTATCGGTTGTCATATTTGTGCCGACGTGTGCCCGACCGGCTACATCCTCATGGGTATGGGCGAGTAAATGATGAATGCCCCAGAAAACCTCGCTGCGCTTGGTTTTCCCCCCGAGCACCCGCAAGGGGCAAGCCGTATCCGTAACGCCGCTGAAGCGGCAACGGCTACGCTCGGGACCAGGAAACATTTGGGGCGGACCGGCTTGTTTCTTGAGAGGATGAATGGCATGGCGATAATGGCCAACCTGCCCGTTCTGGGCAAATGGTTCCGTATTTTCGCCTGTCTCGGTGCGATGGCCTTCACGGCCATTGCTTCGACGCAGGCGGTGGCGGGAGTCGATCTTCCCAAGCTGGAGCATGGCAAGGGAGATCAATGCGTGGACGACGTGGCCTTTATTCGCCGCCACCACCCAGACCTGCTCAAGCATCACCGCGACGAGACGGTTCGTTTGGGTATCCGCACGACCAAGTACAGTCTGAAGAAATGCGTGGAATGTCATGCTGGCAGCAAGACCGGCAGCGTGGCATCGAGCGAGGAGGACTTTTGTGTCGCTTGTCACCGTTATGCCGGCGCCAAGCTGGATTGCTGGGACTGTCATGCCACGAAACCGGGCAAGCAGGTGCCTGATGCAAAACCAGTCCTGCCCCAACATGGAGGCAGCAAATGAGTGATTCCGTGAATTCCAAACAAGAAGATCGCCGCGATTTTCTCAAGGCGGGTGGATTGGTCGCCGGCATCACGCTGGCCCCCGGTCTGCTTTTCTACGGCGTGGCGCAAAGTCGCGCGCCGGAAGAGGGTGTTTCCAGCCGGCAACGTTGGGGCATGCTGATCGACACCACCAAGTGTGCCGATGGCTGCAACGACTGTGTCACGGCCTGCAACACTGAGAACGGGCTTTCCGGCAAGACCGGTCCCCAGGATAGTCAGTGGATACGCAAACTGAACGTCAAGGACTTGCACACGGGTTATGTGCAGAGTTTGCCCATGATGTGCCAGCACTGCGAAAATCCCCCCTGTGTCGACGTCTGCCCGACCGGCGCTTCGACGAAGCGCGCCGATGGCATCGTCCTGGTGGATCGGCATGCCTGTATCGGTTGTCGTTACTGCATGATGGCCTGCCCCTACAAGGCACGTTCCTTCGTGCATGAACCCCTACACGATCAGAAGCCGGATGTACCTCGCGGCAAGGGGTGCGTAGAGTCTTGTACCTTCTGCGTGCAACGTGTCGACAAGGGTGAACAACCCGCCTGTGTCGAAGCGTGCGATGCCAAGGGCCACAAGGCCATGGTCTTTGGTGACCTCAAGGATCCGCAAAGCGCGATCTCCAGGGCGCTCAAGTCGACTGACAGTGTCGAGGTGCGCGCCGATCTTGCGCTCGGCACCGGTGTTCGTTATCAAGGGATTTAAGTCATGGCACATGAAGTCTGCGTCAATCAGGGTGAGTGCCGTACCGTTGAGTTTTTTGCCCTGCTAGGATTGGGGGGGCTGCTGATACTCGGCGCTATGTACGCCTTCTTTACCCTGGAGCATCACGGCCACATCCTGACGGGAATGAACAATCAGATCGTCTGGGGACTGCCCCATGTAGTCGCCGTGTTCCTGATCGTCGCCGCGTCCGGAGCTCTGAACGTCGCCTCCATCGGTTCTGTGTTCGGCAAGGATGTCTACAAGAGGCGTGCTCCGCTCTCCGGTATGCTGGCCTTAGCCTTGCTCTCCGGCGGCCTGGGTGTCCTGGTACTCGATCTCGGTCGTCCGGATCGACTGATCGTGGCCATGACCCGCTACAATTTTCACTCCATTTTCGCCTTGAACATGATCTTCTATAACGGCTTCTTCGCCATAGTCGGTCTGTATCTGGTTACGCTGATGGAACGAAAGTTGAAATACTGGACTCGGCCTGTGGGCTTCCTGGCCTTCTTCTGGCGGCTTGGCCTGACCACGGCGACCGGTTCCATTTTTGGTTTCATCGTCGCTCGGGCCGGCTACAACTCCGCGCTGATGGCGCCGATGTTCATCATCATGTCGTTTGCCTACGGGCTGGCGATTTTCATGGTGGTGCAGGCCTCCATGTACAGTTGGAACGGCCTCACGCTTGACCTGGCCATCCGTCGCCGCATGAAGAAATTACTCGCGGTGTTCGTTGGTGCCTCGCTTTATTTCACCGTCGTCTTCCACCTGACCAATTTGTACTTCGCCAAGCAATGGGACTACGAGCAGTTCATCCTGCTCGACGGGGGCATCTTCACTCTTCTCTTCTGGGTGGGTCAGGTCTTCATCGGTGCCGTCTTGCCGCTGAGTCTGCTGTTCATCAACCGGTCTCAGGGTGAGCATTTGGTTTCCTTCAGCGTACTAGCACCGTTGTTCGTCGTCGTGGGTGGTCTTTGTCAGATGTATGTCACCATCGTTGGCGGTCAGGCTTTCCCTCTGACCCTGTTCCCCGGCCACGAAGTCCACAGCAGTTTCTATGATGGCGTGGTGCATGCCTATCACCCAGGCATCTACGAATGGTTGCTTGGGCTCGGCGGCGTGGGCATCACCTTCACGCTGACCGTGGTTGCGGTTCGGGTGTTCAAATTCCTGCCTCAGGATGACTTCAAGACCGTACTCATGCGCAGAAGCACGGACTGATCGGGTTTGGAGCGTTAATCACGAAAAGCCGACAAAAACAGTCGGCTTTTCGTTTTGTAGCCAGTAAAATTGCCGCCATGCTGTATCTATCCGCCGCACACAAATCTTCTGGCAAGACCACCCTAACCCTGGGGCTTTGTCGCGCCCTGGCCAATCGTGGACTGAAGGTGCAGGCCTTCAAGAAGGGGCCGGACTATATCGATCCGATCTGGCACGGGCTGGCGGCGCGTGGGACCAGCTACAACCTGGATTTCCACATGATGAGCGAGGCCGAGATCACGGCGCTGTATGCGCGCCATGCCGGAGCGGCCGATATCGCCCTGATCGAGGGCAACAAGGGGCTCTACGATGGCATGGACGTGGAAGGCAGTAACAGCAACGCCGCCCTGGCCAAGCTTCTGGGTGTGCCCGTGGTGCTGGTGCTCGATTGCGTCGGCATGACGCGTGGCATCGCCCCTTTGATCCTGGGTTACCAGGCGTTCGATCCTGGAGTGAAGATTGCCGGCATCATCCTCAACAAGGTCGGCGGACCCCGTCATGAGGGCAAGTTGCGTGAGGTGATCGCGCGCTATACGAAAGTGCCGGTATTGGGCGCGGTCTACAAGGACGAGCGCCTGGCCATCACCGAGCGCCACCTGGGACTCGTTCCCGGAAACGAAGCCGCGGAAGCGGATGCCCGCATCGAAACCATGGCCGCCATCGTCTCAGCCCAGGTGGACATCGAGCGTCTGCTGGAGATCGCGTACAACGGGAACCCTACTAAGCAGGCAGGGATGCCTGCGCTACAGGACATCGAGCGACTGCTGGACATCGCGTACAACGGGAATCCTCCTTTAATATTGGAGGGCAGGGAGGATCTATCCTCGCTAGCCGCTGGGCTAGACGATGCAAATCCCCCCCCGCCCCCCTTTGAAAAAGTGGGGGGAAGTTTGCGCATCGCCTATGCTTTCGACCGTGCTTTTGGCTTCTATTACCAGGAAGACCTGGACAGCCTGCGCGCGGCTGGAGTCGAGTTGCTGCCCATCGACACATTGAAAGATGGTTTGTTACCCGAAGTGGATGGCCTGCTTCTGGGCGGGGGCTTCCCCGAAATGTTCATCGAGGAACTGGCGGCCAACCTCGATCTGCGTCGTGACATCGCCCGGCAGATCGAGGCCGGATTGCCGGTCTATGCGGAGTGTGGTGGCCTCATGTATCTGTCCCGGTCGCTGCGCTGGGGAGTACGGGTCGGCGAGATGATTGGTGTGGTGCCGGGGGACGCCGTCATGAGCGAGCGCCCCGTTGGCCGAGGTTACGCGGAACTTGAGGAAACGGCTTTCGCGCCCTGGGCACCCCAGGAAAAAATGATCCCCGCACACGAATTTCACTATTCGCATCTGGAAAATCTGCCCGCCGGCCTCAACTATGCCTACCGCGTGCGCCGGGGCCAGGGGCTGGATGGTCAGGGCGATGGTTATGTATATCGCAATCTGCTCGCCGCTTACTGCCACCGCCGCGGTTCTGGGGAGCAGGGCTGGATCGCGCCTTTTCTTGAGAAAGTGCGCGCCCGTCGTGCTACGAAACTAGACTCATTAACGAAAGGAAATCAATCATGATCAGTTTGACCAAGGAAGCCGCTGAACAGGTTCGCACCTCCGCCCAGGAGTCCGGCGCCGACAGGATGGCCTTGCGTGTCGCCGCCCGCGTCAACCAGGCGGGCATGCTGGAGTTCGGCATGGGTTTCGACGATGAGCGCAGCAACGATACCCTGGTCGATTCCTGGGGTGTCACCCTGTTGGTGAATGCCGAAAGTGCGCCGATGCTGGACGATGTCACCATCGACTTTTCCGAGGTCGAGTCCGGCGAGCATCGCTTCGTCTTCATGAAGGCCAGCGCCGCGAGTTGTGGCAGTGGTGGCGGCGGCAATGGTGGTGGTGGCGGTTGTGGCGGTTGCGGCTCTGGTGGCTGCGGCTCCTGAATACGATGTCGGGTTACGGCGCAAAATGCCGCGCCTAACCCGACCTACGAAATCTGACGTCAGGAAGTTTAACGCGCCACTTTCGCCACATGTTGCGTTGGGCTTTGTGCCTCAGCCCAACCTACGTACTTACTCCTGAGTTATATGGACTACTTACCGATCTTTCTTGACCTGCGCGGTCGCCGTGGCCTGGTGGTGGGAGGCGGCGATGTTGCCGCACGCAAGGCTGCGCTCATGCTCAATGCCGGCGCCTGGGTGCATGCCGTCGCACCCGTGTTGTCGGGTGCCTTCCTGGAACTGGCCGGCGGCGACCGCTTGATCCACCTTGCAGCACCCTTCCATGAGGCCCACCTCGATGGCATGGATGTGGTCTTTGCCGCCAGCGAGGACGCCGAACTGGACCGTTGCGTGCACGATGCGGCGCGCGCCCGCCACCTCCCGGTCAATGTCGTCGATAAGCCAGCGGTGTGTTCCTTCATCATGCCTTCCATCATCGACCGCTCGCCGGTGATGGTGGCGGTGTCCAGCGGTGGTGAGGCGCCGGTGCTGTCGCGCCTCTTGCGCGCTCGCCTGGAGACGCTGATTCCTGCGGGCTATGGCCGACTCGCGGCACTCGCCGGCCGTTTCAAGCAGGTGGTTCGGGGCAAGTTTGGCACGACCGAACTGCGCCGAAAATTCTGGGAAAAGGCCTTCCTCTCGCCGATTTCGGAAATGGTGTTTGCCGGCCGGGAACAGGAGGCGGAAGCGAGCCTTGCCGCCATGATCGCGAGCGAAGGCAACGGGCCCGCAACGGGCGAGGTCTATCTGGTCGGCGCCGGTCCTGGCAACCCCGATCTGCTCACGTTTCGAGCGTTGCGCCTGATGCAGCAGGCCGACGTGGTGGTCTATGACCGCCTGGTTACTCAGCCCATCCTCGACATGTGCCGGCGCGATGCCGAACGCATGTATGTCGGCAAGGAGCGCGACTTGCACTCCGTGCCCCAGGATGAGATCAACATGGTTCTGGTACGTCTGGCCCGCGAGGGTAAGCGGGTGTTGCGTTTGAAGGGCGGCGACCCGTTCATCTTCGGCCGTGGCGGGGAAGAGATCGAAACCCTGCGCGAGCACGGCGTGCCCTTTCAGGTGGTGCCGGCGGTGACGGCCGCGGCCGGGGTGGCGGCCTATGCCGGCATCCCGCTCACCCATCGCGACCATGCTCAGGCCTTGGTTCTGGTCACCGGCCACCTCAAGGACGGGACCATGGACCTGGACTGGGACATGCTCTGCCGCCCGGCCCAGACCATCGTCATCTACATGGGGTTGAAGGGCTTGGTGACGCTGTGCGAGCAGATGAAGCTGCATGGCATGCCCGGGGACACCCCCGCCGCCATCGTGCAACAGGGCACCACGCCGAATCAGAAGACCGTGACCGGCACCCTGGACACCCTTCCTGCCTTGGCCGCCCAGGCCGAGCTGAAGCCGCCGACCCTGATCATCGTCGGCAGCGTGGTCAGCCTGCACGCCAAGCTCAACTGGTTCCACCCCGAGCCCGCGGCGGACGATCATTGGCGTACTCCTTTAGACCGGCCAGCGAGCATGTGAGTGAGCGGCTCCCCGCTCCCCGCTCTCCGGTATCTATGGCCCGCGATCACGCCCGTTCTGATTCCATGACGACCCGCACCACGGCGGGCCAGTGGCGGGCCGCGTGGTCGCTGGTGCCCTATGTCTGGCAATACAAGTCAAGGGTGCTGACGGCCTTCGGGCTGTTGCTGTGCGCCAAGCTGGCAAATGTTTCCATTCCTCTGGTGCTGAAGGAAATTGTCGATCGGGTGGGTAAG
Source organism: uncultured Pseudomonadota bacterium (assembly GCA_903883985.1). GTDB lineage: Bacteria > Pseudomonadota > Gammaproteobacteria > Burkholderiales > Thiobacillaceae > PFJX01. The sequence goes on from CAISDD010000483.1 coordinate 8,130, forward strand.
GTCGACGCTTCCAGCCTCGTCTTGCCCTTGTCCTTTATCGTCCTCTACGGGCTGCTGCGCTTTGGCAATACCGCCTTGAACGAGCTGCGCGACGCCTTGTTCGCGCGTGTCTTGCAGCGCGCCATGCGCGGCGCCATCCACGACGTCTTTTGCCATCTGCACGCGCAATCCCTGCGTTTCCATCTGGATCGCCGCACCGGTGGTCTGGCGGTCGACATCGAGCGCGGTGCCCGCTCGATTCGTTTCCTGATCAATTTCACCCTGTTCAGCATTGGCCCCACGCTCCTGGAAATCCTCATGGTGGCCGGGGTGCTGTTCGTGAAATACGACCCCTGGTTCGGCGGCATCACGCTGATGACCCTGGTGGTCTACGTTGCCTTCACCATCGCCATCACCAATTGGCGCTTGCAATATCGCCGTGCCATGAACGAGAGCGACTCGCGCGCCAATGCCCGTGCGGTGGACAGTCTGCTCAACTACGAGACGGTGAAATATTTCAACAACGAGCAATACGAATCTGATCGTCTCAAGGCCGATCTCGCTTGCGCTGAGGAAGCGACGGTGCAAAGCGAGATTTCGCTCGCCTGGCTCAACGTCGGTCAATCATTCATCATCGCAGTGGGCGTTACCGCGATGATGGGGTTGGCGGCGCAGGGAGTGGCGGACAAGAGCATGACCCTGGGAGACCTGGTGCTGGTCAATGCCTATTTGATCCAGTTGTTCATCCCGCTCAACTTCCTCGGCACCATCTATCGGGAAATTCGCAACGCCCTGACCGATATGGAAAAATTGTTTGGCCTGTTGCACCAACCCCCGGAGATCGTCGATGCGCCGGATGCTTGTGAACTGGCGGTTAGCAAGGGAGAGGTGCGCTTCGAGCAGGTCGGTTTCGCCTACGATCCGCGCCGGCCGATATTGGAAGGCGTCTCCTTCACCATTCCCGCCGGGTGCAAGCTCGCAGTGGTGGGAGCCAGTGGGGCAGGGAAGTCCACCCTTTCCCGCCTCTTGTTCCGCTTCTTCGGGGTCACGGGCGGGCGCATCCTGATCGACGGCCAGGACATCGCTCGGGTCACGCAGGCGAGCCTGCGAAAACAGATCGGCATGGTTCCCCAGGACACCGTGCTGTTCAATGACAGCCTCTACCACAACATCGCCTATGGCCGGCCCGGGGCGACGCGTGAGGAAGTGATCGAGGCCGCGCGCGCGGCCCGGCTGGATCGGCTCATCGCCAGCCTGCCGGACGGATACGACACGGTCGTGGGGGAACGCGGCTTGAAGCTTTCGGGCGGTGAGAAGCAGCGCGTTGCCATCGCCCGCGTCATCCTCAAGAACCCGCCTGTCATGGTGTTCGATGAAGCCACCTCCTCGCTCGATACCGCGACCGAACAGGCCATAGGCGAAGAACTCGCGCGCATCGCCGAAAACCGCACCACGCTGGTCATCGCGCATCGCCTCTCGACGGTGGTGGATGCTAACGAGATACTGGTGCTGGAGGGTGGGTGCATCGTCGAGCGCGGCAACCACAGCGCCTTGCTGGCGGCGGAGGGACGTTATGCCACCATGTGGCGCTTGCAGCAGCGGGAAAGCGGGTAGGGCGGAAAAGAGTAGCGGCCCCGCCAAGCAGTCACCGCCGCCGGAACCAGCCGGTGAGCGACAGTCGCTGCCGCTTTGACGGCAGGACTTCGTGCCAGAAACGCTCGGAGAGAAAGGTCACCAAGGTGCCTCCGGCCGGCAGTATATCCAGCGGCGTAGCCTCCGGGTCCGGCCAGAAGCGCAGCAAACCACCGTCGTCACGGTGCCAGTCCGGTTCATTGAGATAGAGAATCACGGTCAGGCTGCGACGGTCGTCGTCGCGGAAGCGGTCGAGATGGCGCTGATAGCCGGCTCCGGGATGGTAGGCGGCGAAATGGGTCTCCAGATCGAACAGCCCCAGGAATAGCGCCTGGTTCACGCCCTGGCGCAGCGTTTCCAGGTCTTGCAGCACGCCGCGCAACGCCGGGCCGGCGTCATCTTCCTCCAGCCACAGCACTTGGTCGCCGCGCACTTCCGCGCGCACCTGCGACCGACCCCGCCCCACTCCGGCCGCATGAAAGGCCCCGTCCGTGTGCGCCTGCAGGCATTCGGCACGCAACGCAGCCACAGCGGCCTCGGGGAGAAACCCGGTGGCCACGCACCAGCCGCGCTCGGCCAGCGTATCGACTATCGACTCAGTGTTTGGCATATCTCAGTATTTCACCCGCACCCGCCAGGTCAGCACCGTCTTGCCTTCTGCCGGAACCGGCACTTTCCAGACGACGCTGCCGGCGCTGACCTGCTTGTGCGCCAGGCTTTCCTGCAGGATCTGCCATTCGCCCGGCAGAAACTCAACGACCGTGACCACCACGTTCTCGCGCTTGGCGTTGCGGATTTCCATCTGGTAGCCGCTCTCCAGTACGCCGCCATGGCTGTTGTAGGCGCCGGCCAGTTTCTGGAAGTCGGTCTGGGTCTTGTCCGCAGTGATGTCAAAGGCCCAGCCCAGTTTAAGACGCACGGACTCACCACGGGGCGTGTGGTCGATGCGGTCTTCGCCGATGAATTGTGCCCGGCCGGCGGTATCCCGTTTGTAAACCCGGACTACACCACGGGGCAGGGGCATACCCAGGTTGTCGCCTTGATTGGCGAATTCCAGTGACACTTCCGGTTTGAGTTTCCTGCCCAGATCGCCGACCTGCGTAAGGTAGCCGGCATCTCCCCCCTGCAGTCGATATTCCTTCTCTACCGGGATTTTCTGTGCCGAGAGCAAGGCCACTTGTTTGGTCTGCTGGTTGCCCAGGGTGGTATTCCGGTCCAGGGTGTAGAGGTGGTATTCAAACAGGCTTTCTTCCTGCATCTGTACTGCGACGTTGGCCATCGCCTTCATCATCATCGGCACGGCGCGGCGTTCCGCCTGTACCCGGTTCACCTCGCCGGCGACGAGTTGCAGGCGTGCATTGGGATAGGACGTGCCGCTGTCGTTGGTCAGCGTGACCCAGCCGTTGAGGTCGATGCTGTCTTCCGAGAGTTCGGCGACATAGTCCGCCTTCCAGCTCAGGCCGCTGGTGAGATAGGACAACTCCAGCGCATGCTCGGTCCCGGCCTGGTGAGGTCCTCTGGCATCGGTCTTGAACAGCATGGATAAGGTGGGCTGATCACGCAGATCGGCGGGTACGCTCGAAAACACGATGCGCCCGGGAATGCCCGTTTCCACCCGATCGGCGAAGCGCAATACCACGCCATCGTTGGCCGCCAGCACGCTGGCCTGCTCGGCATATTCCACGCCGGTGACCGCCTGCGTGCGGATGACTCGGACCGTATCGCCCACCGATTTTTCCAGCAGTTTTTTCGGGGTGAGCAGGTCGAAATCGAAGTTCTGCTCCAGCAGAGTCAGTTTGTGTCCGTCCAGGCTGCGCAACAGCGCGGTCTCCGGTTGCATGTGCGCCGATACGTCGCGCCAGGCCAGCAGATTTTCACTGGAGCCGAGCTTGACCCTGCGCACGTCTTTTACCAGGGCCAGGTCGCCGTTGTAGATGGTCACTGCCAGAGCGGCCTGGTCGGCGCTGCTGGTGCGGCGTTCCTCCACGGCCTGCGCGGTGGAAATGGCAGGCAGGGCGATGAGTGCGGCGAGTGCGAGCAGTTTCATGGCAGAACTCCAGAAAGGGATGGGCCTAGCAACACATCCACCCCAGCCTCTGGCTGGATGGTCGCGGCGGGTGGGTGTGCGGAATTGGTTAAGCTGGTGCGCCAATGCAGCAGGGCATCGCGCTTACCGGCACCGCTCACGAGAAACAGTACCCGGCGCGCGCGGGACAGGCGTCGGGCGGAAAGGCTGACGCGTTCGGGCGGCGGCTTGGGTGCATCGAATACCGCCACGACATCGGCGCTTTCCTCTTGGTTGCCGCCAGGAAAGAGGCTGGCGGTGTGGCCGTCCTCTCCCAGTCCCAGGAGGACCAGATCGAAGATCGGCGCACTGGACAATTCCCGCGCGTAGGCTGCGGCTGCGGCCCATGCACCCAGTTCGCACGGGATGACATGCAGCGCGGCGAAGGGTCCGGGCAAGGCCGCGCGCGCCATCACGCTGTTGCGCTGTGCATCCTCGGCTGGCAGGCAGCGTTCGTCGCCGAACCACACATGCCAGCGCTGCCAGTCATGCTCTTCGCGCGACAGGGCCTCATATAAGGTTATCGGGGTGCCGCCGCCGGCCAGGACGATGTGGAACTCTCCGCGGGTGCGTAGCGCTTCTCGCTCGGCCAGCGCCACGAGGTCCAGCGCCGCAGCCAGCCAGGCTTGATCGGAGTCGCAAGGATGCCAGCGGGTTTGCATGAGAGCCACGGAGGAGGGGGGCGAAAACGGATAATATTCGCCGCAATTTTACGCCTCACACGCCATGATCCCCGTCCTCGTCTTCGATATAGAAACCATTCCCGACATCCACGGGTTGCGCCGCCTCCACAATGTCGGCGCGGAGGCCTGCGACCATGAGGTCGGCGAAATGGCCTTCCTGATGCGCCGCCAGCAGACTGGCGGCTCCGACTTCCTGCCGCATTATCTACAGCGCGTAGTCACCATTTCCTGCACCTTGCGCGAGGGCGACCGTTTTCGCGTGTTTTCGCTCTCAGAGCCGGATGCCGACGAAGGCCAGATCATCCAGCGCTTCTTCGATGGCATCGAGAAGTACACCCCACAGTTGGTGAGCTGGAACGGCGGCGGCTTCGATCTGCCGGTGCTGCACTATCGCGCCATGCTGCATGGCGTGACCGCGGCGAAGTACTGGGACTGGGGCGATGACCAACGAGAATTCAAGTACAACAACTACCTCAACCGTTACCACACTCGCCACCTCGACTTGATGGACGTGGTCGCCATGTTTACCGGCCGCGCCAACGCCCCGCTGGACGAACTCGCCAAGCTCTACGGCTTTCCCGGCAAGCTCGGCATGGACGGCGCCCAGGTCTGGCCTGCCTACGAGCGTGGCGAGATCGCCCAGATCCGCGATTATTGCGAAACCGATGTGGTCAATACCTACCTGGTGTACCTGCGTTTTCAAAAAATGCGCGGCGTCCTCAGCGCGGCCCAGTACGACCAGGAAATTGCCCTGGTGCGAAGCAGCCTGGAGGACATTGGCGCCGCCCACTGGGTCGAGTTCCTAGGAGTATGGGCGCCGTAGGAGGTGCACTTCCTCCTGGGCTGTGTTTTGCAAGATATTGATCGAAAAATTATAGTCATGAATGTTTTAGATGACTGTAAAGTATTGTCGCTCAGGGCCGATACCCCGACACATGTAGAGATGTAAACCATCCTCGTCGCGAACAATGACGTTCGCGGGTAGGGGGGCCTGGGCTCAAGAATGGGCCGCATGAGGAGAAGGAAGATGAGTTTTTCAAATGTGTCGACTGCGCAGTTCGCGGCGTTCACCACCAGAACAGTTTCCATGTTTACCACGGCTGACGTGGCGTCTTTCTCCACCGCGCAGATTGCAGCCCTCAACACTACGGGCCTGGCTTCCCTCAGTTCTTCCCAGGTGGCAGCCCTGGAGACGCAGAATGTGGCCGCGCTCAAGACCAGCCAGATCATCGCACTGACCACGAGTCAGTTCGCCAATGGTCTGACGACTGACCAGGTGCAGGCCTTCGGAACTGGCCAGGTTGCGGCATTCACCACCAACCAGGTGGCCAATGGCCTGACCACCGACCAGATCGTGGCACTCGGCAGCGCGCAACTGATCGCGCTCACCACCGCGCAGGTGGTGGCTCTTGGCACGGCCCAGGTTGCCGCGATGGAAACCGGGGATCTGGCTGCTCTCAAGACCAGCCAGATTGCCGCTTTCACAACCAACCAGGTTGCCAATGGCCTGACGACCGATGAGATCGTGGCGCTTACGACCGCCCAGGTCTCGTCCCTCACTACCGCCCAGGTTATCGCTCTCGGCACGGCCCAGGTTGCTGCGATGGAAA
>CAISDD010000484.1 GCA_903883985.1 uncultured Pseudomonadota bacterium
ATGGTCGCGGCCCCCTGTCCCAGGAAGATCTGGTGGCCTTTGCCAGCTTGTTCCTGGAAACCTGTCTCGACCAGGCGCAGTTCATGGCCGGCAAACGGGACCTTGGTAGCCTGCGGGACCGTATCGCCGATCTGCTCACCTGGCTGGCGGCACATCCTTGGCAGATGGGCAGTGAGAAATCGGTCGTCAAGGCCGATGCTCTGGAAGCAGTCCACTACGTGGCTATGGCCGGCCCGGTGGAACGTGCCCGTTTCATGGCTATGACCGGTCTGCCTGAACGCACCGCCCGGAGAGTGCTCGCCAGCCTGTTGGACTGGGGCTTGCTCACCTCCCCCAGCACTCGCGCCCCGGTGTCCTTCGCCGTGCCACTTGCCTCATTACGTTTCCTGTTTCCGCGCCTGTGGCCGGAGGCGGAGGTCGATTCCGGCTGAGCCGAGTGCTCCAGCTCTGCGCCTGGAAAAGGCCTCTGGCGGTTGGGTGCGAATAGATATGTTCATACAGAACCAGATTAAGAACGTGGATATGTATGAATTTTGTGCCGCCGGGGAGAGCCATCTCGCTACAACACTTGCTGGAAAACAAAGCCACTTGATCAGACCATCTAATCGATCACCCGGAAATATCCTTTGATGCAGTCCGGGTTGCGCATACAGATATGGACGTGGTTTTTCTCGCGAAATCCCGCCCCTGGATAGAGTTCATCGCCTTCCCAGAAAGCCCCGCGCACACTGTCGTATGGGGGTACGTAGTTCTTCAGGTTGGTCAACACGCCGGGACCAGGCTGGCGGAGTTGGTGAGCCATTTCAATCACGGCACAATCCAGAAAACGCGCCCCCAGTTCGTGGCCCTTGTTGGCGGGTGGCGTGTCGATAACCGACAGCACCTCGTAGGCAAACTTCAGTTGGGCCAACGCCGAGGCTTCCAGCAGGTTGAGGCAAACACCGGGATCGATCACGGCGCCAATGACAGCAGGTGTCTTGATTTTCCCCTGGGTGATTTTTCCGTCTTTCCTGGCCTGGGTAGCGAATTCCAGCGCCCGCTGCGGGCTGTATTCCCAGAAGTAGATGCCATGACCCAGCCAGTCGTAGTCGTTGTTACTTGGCTTGAGGTGCTCTTCGCCGGCCAACACACGCTCGGCGGTTTCCACGTCCGTTCCATGAAAACCCAGCACCAAGCTGGGCAGCAGTTCGTATCGGTGCGCGGCTTTGGGGTGCCGCATCAGCCGCCGTAGGCTTTGGTGAGCTTGCCGGTCTTGGTGTGGATACCCATTTTCACCAGCAGCACTTTCAGCTCGTCGGGGTGGGACCGCAGATAATCCGCGCGCTGCTTGATGATGGCCAACTCCTCATCGGGCGAGGGCCGGCGCTGGAATGGGCTTGCCTGGGTGGTCATTTCGCTGGGCGCAATAAGATTGTTCAGGGTGCAATGATCAAGGCTCACTGCCAAAGGGTCAATGGTGACGCATGCTTTTCTTGAGGGGTGACCTCCATCGTGGTGTGGCTGTTCTTGCCCGCACCTTCATATCACATCGTCGGTCGCAGCTCACGCAGCGTCTGTTCCATCAGATTCTCTTCACATGCCAGTCTTCCTACGCAGTTCCAGCGGAACCACTGCTCTGGCGATGCACCGCAACATAGCCGCGCCTGCCCCTCATCGTCTCGATCCGCTTGAACTCCTGCACTGCGGATTCCTCGTCCAGGAAGACCTGCTGCTTCATCCCGCCGCGCCGATTGTTCAAGCCATACCAGCGCCGATACAGAACGAACGCGCCCAACAGGTCACGCTCCAGGTCCAGCACGTAGCCGCGCTTGTCGCTCCTGAACTCAATGCGCACTGCTGGCATCCTC
>CAISDD010000485.1 GCA_903883985.1 uncultured Pseudomonadota bacterium
ACCCGGTCGATCAGGTCCGGTCGGGTGGCAACCACGGCGATGCCGTTCAGCACCACGGGGCGCTTGGTTTCCATGACATGCTCTTCGCCGTTGGTATAGAGCTGTCGTCCCGCGTAGCCTCCACCAGTGGCCAGGGTGCAGAAGGCATCCTGTTGCTCCGGAGTCAGACTGGAGAGGTTCTCGTAGGACACGAGCCAGTTGCACCCTGCAGCGACAAACACATCCTCGGTGGTCTTGGGTCGCCCGCGTAGCGACACCTTGTTCGGGTCGATGAGGCTGCGCAGCACCGTCTGGGTGGTCGATTTGGCCGAGCCTTGCTCGCCTACGAGTTCCAGCACCGGGAACGGCGTGTCCGGACGAAAGCATTCCAGTATCCAGGCAAGCAGCAATATCCGGCGTGCCGGAGGGACGTTGACGTGCTGCCAGAACCGTTCTATGTTGGCATCGGCATTGTTGGGCATGGGTAATGCGCGCATGGCGGAAGTGCGCGTAAATAGCACCGGCGATCGATTCAGCACTCGCCAGCCGCTTGGGGTGATGTAGACGACCCGCCAGGTTTCGTCGCACAGGTCAATGTAGTAACTCTCTCCCTCGCGCGCCACGCGGAGGTAGACCTCAACCTGCTCACCGTCATGGATGCCGGCGGCTGCCAGGGTTGCCAGCGCCGCCTTGAGTGTCGTCTCGGTCACGCCGGCTTGCTTGGCTTGCCAGTACGCCGCCCGAAGCCAATTCTCGAATCCCGGTGAATACACCCTCCACACTTCCCGACGGTCGTCCATCGGAATGATCGCCACCGCGTTGCGGTCGGCATCGTGTACCAGTTGGCAGTGTTCTCGCCCCAAGGCAACTAGCTCATCGATGATGGACGGATCATCTCCGCCGCCGGGCAGGGACTGACGTACCAGTTTGTCGAGCAAGGTGATCGAGGCATCCTTGTTCACCCCCTTGGCGCGCTGCCGCAACCGCAGGTAGCCCGGCATGTCGGTCGCATGCAGGATCGAGAACGCCGTGATGACCGGACCTTCGGCCAGCACGCCGACGTCGTCCTTGAGGCGCACCATCGCGGCCTCGAGGTAGCCAACCGGGTTTTCGGTGGAGTCGGTGGACGGGGCGCTCCCGGTGGACACGTCCCCGTTCGCGAGATTCAAGATTGCAGAATCACCATCACCAACGTCACCACTGTCACGCGACGCTGCCGGAACGGCCTCGGTGTGATGGTCGTGAGGGTTGTGACGGTCGTTTTCTACAACCGCGTCGCCAGAAGTGTGGGTATCGCTCATGGCAACCCGATCAGCGACGCGCGTCGATCAACGCCCGGATGTCTTCGGCGCGCCAAACCGTAGTTTTGGAGCCGAGCTTGATGGCTTTCGGAAATTTGCCCTCACGCACGCCAGCCCACCAGGCTGAGCGGCTGATGGGAATCAGCGCGAGGATTTGCGGTAGACGAACAAAGCCTGTTTCAGGCAGCAGCGGTCGGTTTCGATTCACGTTGAGCATCCCTGCACGTTTGCGGATGCTCGCTATTGAATACCTCGAATCTCACCTTGAATACGACCCA
>CAISDD010000486.1 GCA_903883985.1 uncultured Pseudomonadota bacterium
GAGCAAGGTGAGTAGCACCCCTTCCAGGCCAGGGGCGTGGGTCTGCGTCGGCAAATCAGGGGCTAGCTCCAGTTGCACCCGCGCTTCCGGCCGCAACAGGCCCCAGTGTTCCACCACGCGCGCCAGCCAGGCGCCAGTAGGCATCTCCGGACCGGCACCCGAATCACGCGAACGGGCGGCATCACCCAGGCGGGCGAGCACCTGCTGCATGCGGGCACTCTGCTCTGCAAGCAGAGTCAGGGGTGGGGTCAGTTCCTCGTCGCCCGCATAGTCACGGCGCAGGTCGTCCAGGGTCAGGCGCAGCGAGGCCAGTGGTGTCGCCAGATCATGCGCGGCGGCGGCAGCCTGCACGCCGAGGGCAAACAATTGTTCGTCGCGCAGACGTGCTTCCCGCGCTTGCGCGAGTTGTGCGTCACGGCGCCGCAGGATGGAGGCGAAGCGTCCAGCGAAGGAGACCACCAGCGTGGCGGTGAGCAGAAAATTCAGCCACATGCCCATCAAGTGCAGATCCATCGCCGCTGCCATCGACAGATGCATGTCGAGCGGCAGGTAATGCCGCATCAGCAGGGTATAGAGCCCCCCCACCCAAAGCGCCATGCACCAGGCAAACAATGTGGGCAGGGTGACGGCGGCGAGGATCAGCGGCACCAGGAGCAGTGAGATGAAAGGATTGACATAGCCCCCGGTGAGATAAACCAGGGCAGCGATGAGGGCCGCATCTACCGCGATATGGATGGCCAGTTCGAACAGCGGGGGGCCTCCCGTACGCAGGCGCATCCAGGCAACCCCGTTGAGCAGGGTATGCAGAAACAGAATCAGGCCCAGGAAGAACAGAGGCAGGCGTGCATGCAGGGCGAACCACACCAGGAGGACGGCCAGCCCTTCGCCCAGGCTCAGCGCTGCGCGGATCAGTATCAGACGGATCTGCGCCTCGCGCGGCAGCACCTCGCTCCAGCCTGTCAGGAGGGGGGATATCATCAGCATGCGGCGATTCTAGCGGGCACGGCTGCCACACACGCTGCGACAATATGTCGCAGCGCCATGACCGGACAGGGCCATAAACTTTGACTTCAAAGATTCAGCTACGGAGCTTGTCATGTCTTTTTTTCGGAAAACCATCCTGTTCGCTTTCGTCGTTGGCGCTCTGCCCTTACAGGCCCATGCCTGCGCAAGTTGCGGGTGTTCAGTGAACACTGACTGGGGAGCGCAGGGCGTCTCCACCGGCAAGGGCTGGACTCTCGATCTGCGTTACGACTATCTGAACCAGAACCAGCTACGTTCCGGCCACGGCACCATCGCGCCAGACGTGGCCGCCAACACCGCCAATACGCAGACCTTGGGGCCAGCGGAGGTGGAGCGATTCACCAAGAACCAGTACACGACCGCCACCATTGATTACAACAACGGCCGCTCCTGGGCTGTGAGCCTGGTGCTGCCCTATATTCAACGCTCGCATAGCACCTATGGCTCCGCCAGCGACTTCGGGCTCACAGACGGCTATCCGACTGGAGCAAACGGTTACGATTCCTCGGCTTCCGGC
>CAISDD010000487.1 GCA_903883985.1 uncultured Pseudomonadota bacterium
CCTTCGGGAGAGGGCAGGGTGAGGGAGCCTGGTGGTAAGCCAGATTGGTTTCGACGGGTTACTTAGCAACAAAAGAGGCTATACATAGTAGGCCTTATTTCTTCATGGAAAATTGGGTATGGAACAAGCCACATTAGACGAGACGAAGTGTGAACTTGTTACGATAGAGCCAACCAAGCACATGACGCGCTCTGCGGCTTGGTTTGAGGTGCTTTGCGCCGCCACAAAGAACTCATGAGCGCCGCTGCGTTTGCAATCGTCGGCGCAATCGAGTCAGTTGTAACGATTGCTGAGGGCCACGGTATTCGAGACCGCAGCCAGCTCCGAAGCCGTTATGGCCTCGGGAACTGGAAAAAGAAGAAAGGACTTGCGTCCGTCCGCTTGCCTGGCGGCGAACTGGTGAAAGCGGAGATACATTGGTACGAAGCGCACGGCATTGGCAAGGTTGGGTTCAAGATAAAGGAATTGCTATGAAATTCATGGTTTGTGTTGCTCGTGAAGGCTTGGGCGAGTTCTCTGCGGATGACTTGACCTTGGGCCGTCTCTATGAAGTGCTTGCTTCGGATGACACGCACGGCATGGTAAGGGTAATTGACGATTCGGGCGATGACTATCTGTACCCTATCAGTCTTTTCGATGTCATAGAGGTAAAAGAACCGACTGCGACCAGGCTTCACGCCCTGCTCGCTGCATAACCACTCGCCCGCGTTCTGCGGATATTGCAATCCGCGTTGCGGACGGCATGGTGTACTCAGTGGACAAGCTGGAAGAATATCAGTCCATCGCGTCATTTGACTCCAGAGTGCGCCTACCCGGCGCGCTCTTTCAATGTGGGCACAGCGTAATCCCACACTTGCGTTGTCATTTTTACAGCGCTGCTCTGCGCTCGAATCCAACACGATATTACGCATACCCATTGTTTGTATCTGACGATCAAACAACGAATGTCTGGAGGCTGCCATGCTCGTTCGCATCATGACCACCATCTTCGCTCTGGCGAGTGCGCCAGCCCATGCAGAAATCCACAAATGCCACCAGGGCGAGCGAGTGATCTACCAGGAAGCGCCCTGCCCCGAGGCCAGCTTGTCCCTGGCGCCGCCTTTGCCGCCTCCCCCGCTCAACGCCCACGAAGTCGAGGCGGCACGCACCCGCGCCGGCCGGGACATCGCTGCGGCCGAAGCACTCAGGAGGCGAGAGGAAATCGCCGCCAGGGTGCTGGAAAAGAAACGCGCCGCGGCACAAAAACAGGAACTCGGCTGCGCGCGCCTGCTCGACAGGATCGAAGCCACACGCGAGCGGGAAAAACTGAACAAGACCCAGAAAATCACCCTGGGCAGCGAGCGGCGAAAATACCGCAGGGAATGCGGCCCGCTATGAGCCCGTAAGCCCACCAGCGGCCCGCTTAGCCCTACCGCGTGGCCCTACCGCTTAGCCCTATTTTCCGCGCGCGCCCAGGCGCAGCCAGGTACTCACCACCGTATCCGGGTTGAGCGAGAGCGAGTCTATGCCCTGGTCTACCAGCCATTCGGCCAGGTCGGGGTGATCCGAGGGCCCCTGGCCACAGATGCCGACGTACTTGCCGTGGCGCTTGCAGGCGGCAATGGCTTCAGACAACAGCTTCTTCACCGCCGGATTGCGCTCGTCGAAGGCCGCAGCCACCAGGCTGGAGTCGCGGTCCACGCCCAGGGTCAGTTGGGTGAGGTCGTTGGAACCGATGGAAAACCCGTCAAAACGTTCGAGGAAATCGTCGGCGAGCAGTACGTTGGCTGGGATCTCGCACATCATGATGATCTTGAGGCCGTCCTTGCCGCTGCCGCGCTGCAGGCCATTTTCCGCCAGCACGGCCAGCGCCGCGTCGGCATCCCCCAGTGTGCGCACGAAGGGCAGCATGATTTCCACGTTGGTGAGCCCCATCTCGTCGCGCACGCGCTTAATGGCGCGGCATTCGAGCTGGAAGGCGCGCTGGAACTGCGGGCTGGCGTAGCGGCCGGCACCTCGGAAGCCGAGCATGGGATTCTCCTCATGCGGTTCGAACTGCGCGCCGCCAGTCAGGCTGGCATATTCGTTGGACTTGAAATCCGACGTGCGCACGATCACACGCTTAGGCCAGAACGCGCAGGCGATGGTGGCGATGCCTTCCACCAACTTCTCCACATAAAAATTGACCGGATCGCCGTAACCCTGACTCTTGGCATCGATCGCGGCCTTCACCGCATCGGGCATCCTGCGGTATTCCAGCGCGGCGTTCGGATGGATGCCGATGGCGTTGCTGATGATGAATTCCAGGCGCGCCAGGCCCACGCCTTCATGGGGCAAGGTGGCGAAATGGAAGGCCTGCTCCGGGTTGCCCACGTTCATCATGATCTTGACCGGAATCTCGGGCATGGTCTGCGTAGCCCGCTCGGTCCGCTCAAACTTGAGCAGACCCTCATAGACATAGCCATCCTCGCCCTCAGCACAGGAGACGGTGATTTCCTGGCCGTCCCGCAGCGTTTTCGTGGCGTCGCCCGTGCCCACCACCGCCGGCACCCCGAGTTCGCGCGCGATGATGGCGGCGTGGCAGGTGCGCCCGCCCCGGTTGGTGACGATGGCCGCGGCCCGCTTCATCACGGGTTCCCAATCCGGATCGGTCATGTCCGCGACCAGGACGTCTCCGGGCTGAACTTCATGCATCTGGGCCAGGGACTGGATCAGGCGGGCGCGCCCCTGGCCGACCTTGCCGCCGATGGCGCGTCCATGGGCGAGGACGCGGCCCTTTTCCAGCATCTTGAACCGGACCTGGACGTTGCCATCGCGCGATTTCACGGTTTCAGGCCGGGCCTGCAGGATGTACAGCTTGCCATCAATGCCATCGCGCCCCCACTCGATGTCCATCGGACGGCCATAGTGGTCCTCGATGATGAGGGCGTAGCGGGAAAGTTCCAGCAGTTCGTCGTCTTCCAGTGCGAAACGGTGGCGCAATCCCAGGGGCACCTCTTCCACCAGTGTGGAACGCTCGGCCACGGACTCCCTGGAGAAGACCATGCGGATGGCCTTCTCACCCAGTTTCTTGCGTACCACGGCGCGTTTTCCCTGGCGCAACATGGGCTTGTGCACATAATACTCGTCCGGATTCACCGAGCCCTGCACCACCGTCTCGCCCAAGCCGTAGGAGGCGTTGATGAAGACCACGTCGCGAAAACCCGACTCGGTATCCATGGTGAACATGACGCCGGCCGCGCCCAGATCGGAGCGCACCATGCGCTGGATACCGGCGGACAGGGCCACGTCGGCATGCTCGAAGTGGTTATGCACGCGGTAGGCGATGGCGCGGTCATTGTAGAGGGAGGCGAAACAGCGCTTGACCGCGTCGATCAGATTATCCGCACCCTGGATGTTGAGGTAGGTCTCCTGCTGCCCGGCAAAAGAAGCATCCGGCAGATCCTCGGCGGTGGCGGAGGAACGCACAGCGAACAACAAGGCTTCCCCGGCCTCCGCGCACATCAGGCGATGGTCGTGGCGGATGCCTGCTTCCAGTCCGGCGGGCAGGGGAGCCGCCAGCATCCAGCCGCGAATCTCGCGCCCGGCCAGGGCCAGAGCCTGCGTGTCGTCGACATCGAGCGTGGACATCCGGGCGGCGATCCGGCCCGCCAGATCTTCGCAAGAGAGGTATTCCCGGAAGGCGTCGGCGGTGGTGGCGAAACCGCCGGGGACGCGCACCCCCTTGTCGGATAGCTTGCGTATCATCTCGCCCAGGGAAGCGTTCTTGCCCCCAACCTTGTCGATATCCTGCATCGACAGGGTTTCAAAGCGCGCAATGTAGTCAAATGCGGAGTTAAATGTGTTGCCACTTGCATGGTTCATTTTCCGTGTCCTCTGAACTTTCAAACCATCCAACCACCATGACCCCCGCACGCCCGGTTTTCTTCATCTCCGACCACACTGGCATCACCGCCGAAATCATCGGCAAAAGCCTGATCTCACAATTCCCCGACGAGGCCTTCGCAACCACCAGTCTACCTTTCATCGACAGCCAGGAAAAAGCGGAACTCGCAGCGCAGCAAGTCCGCATGGCCTGGAGTGACTGCGGACTGAAACCCCTGGTCTATTCCACCCTCACCGACCCGGGCGCGCGTTCGGCCCTGGCGGCCTGCGGCGCCCTGGTGATGGACATCTACGGCCACTTCCTGGGCATGATGGTGGGCGAGATCGGCTACCCGCCCGAGCCTCTGCGCGGCCGTTTTCACAGCATGGGAGGGCAAAGCGACTACTACTTGCGGATCAATGCGGTGAACTTCGCGCTTGCCGCGGACGATGGACTCTCCGTGGAGAAATACCAGCGCGCAGACCTCATCCTGGTGGGCGTCTCCCGCAGCGGCAAGACGCCGACCTCGCTGTACATGGCCATGCAATACGGCTTGAACGTGGCCAACTACCCGCTCACCCCGGAGAATTTCGACTCCGCCTCGGGGACTGCGCCCGGCCTGCCGCAATCACTGGCGCCGCACAGGGCGAAGCTGCGCGGCCTGACCCTGGCTCCCGAGAGGCTGGCGCAGATCCGCAGCGAACGCCGCCCCAACAGCGTCTATTCCTCCATGAAGACCTGCCGCGAGGAGCTGCGGCTGGCGGAAAAGATGCTGACAGATGCGGGCGTGCCCATCGTCGACTCCACCACCCGCTCGGTGGAAGAAATCGCCGCGCTGATCAAGCAGTCGCTGAAGCCGTCCTAGTCTTTGATGTGTGCCTGTTACCCTCCTCTATCTGCTGCCATATCCGTTTAAACCCGACTAAACCCTGCATAATCCACTTGGTCATGTCTTTTTCGGATCAAGCTGTGCGACCATGAGAGACCTCGCAAGAAGCTTCGCTGAGACTCATGTCGGATCGATGGCTATCCGTACACCTGTTCAAAGTCGTCGCCAACCCGCGATTCCTGAAGATGGAGGGGCTCGGAAACGAAGTCCCGTTTTTCATCTGTGACTACAACCTCGTTCCCACGCTCCAGCGTGGGAACGCAGTTTTGGACGCTCCAGCGTTCCGACCTAGAGCAAGGCCATGAGCCGAAGCCGATACGTCATCCTGGAACCGGATAAGCCGCATTTCCTGACATGCACAGTAGTCGAGTGGCTGCCCGTGTTTACCCGCCCGGATGCGGTGCAATTCCTCCTCGATAGCTGGACGCATCTGCGCCAGCACG
>CAISDD010000488.1 GCA_903883985.1 uncultured Pseudomonadota bacterium
GACCGGTGGCAAACCAAATTTGTTTCGCGGCCATACTTATATATCAATTGCTTACGTAACAGTAATATCACAATGCTTTCGCTACTTGTGGTCCCGAGTTGCTTAAGTTGAGAGGATTGGGTTGGGTGCGGTGTTGGGGTTGGGCTACGCGGCTGGGGCTTCCCAACCCGTAGGGTGGATAAGCGATAGCGCATCCACCATCACCGCCGCCAAAGGTGGATGCGCTTTGCTTATCCACCCTACGGGACTAAGTGGTGTATGTCAACGGAGGCTGCGGCACCTGGATTCATGCCGCATCCTGGCCGTTATGAAGTGCTCAACCGAGGAGCCAAGGATTATCATTTCGCCGCTGTCCAACCCCCTCACGCCGAAAGGATGTCTTGCCATGCGTTTTGCCCTCGCCCTTGTCGCGATCCTCGCCTCCCAGGCCCATGCCGACCCTACGCTCGAACTGAACGTCTACGGCCTTTCTCACCACTGGAACCGGGCCGAGGCGCGAGCGCTGAACACCGACCATGAAGTCAACCCCGGACTCGGCCTGCGCTATGAACTGGCACCGATCGAGTGGTGTTCGACGCCCTTCACGGAAGCGGCCGTCTACCGCGATTCCGGCGCCAACGCGAGCTACTACGCCGCGCTGGGCTGCAAGGGCTTCAGGCTAAGCGACCATGTGCGCCTGGGCGCGGGACTGGCCCTCATGCAGAGCCAGACCTACAACCACGGCAATCCCTTCGTCGCCCCGGTGCCGCTGCTCTCCTGGCAGATATCCAGCGTCACTCTCAATTTCATTCAGTACCCGAGGATCAAGAGCCTGGGCATCATCGATACCACCGGGCTCTACCTCTCGATACCCCTGCGCTGAGCCTTGGACCTTGGTTCCTCAGAGTTGGGCGGCGGAATAAACAGCATTCCGCCCTACGCGACTCCCACGGTACGGCCAAGGGCTGAATACAGGATCAAGGCTGAATTCGCAGGCGCTGCGCCACTTCGGACTGTGTGAGCAGAGCAAGCGCGTCGAGGAAGTGCATCTGGAAGCTTCCCGGGCCGCGGGCCTGTTCGCCGGCCTGTTCGCCGGCGATGCCCATGATGCCCATGGCGTGTGCGGCCGCATCGAAGGCCTGCGCATTGACTGCGGCGAAAGCGCCGGTGAGCGCACTGGCGGTGCAGCCCATGCCGGTGACGCGGGTCATCAGCGGATGGCCGTTTTCAATCCGGGTGACACGTTCGCCTTCGATGACCAGGTCAACCGGGCCACTCACGGAAACCACGCAGCCCGCAGACAGGGAGAGGGCACGGGCATCCTCCAGGATTTCGTCGGGTGTATGCCGGCTGTCCACCCCTTTGGCGCCTGGCCCTGTGCGCACCAGAGAGCGAATCTCGGAGGCGTTGCCGCGGATGATGGTAGGGCGTATGGCTTCGATCAATCTTTCCGCCGTGTTGGTGCGGAACGCCGTGGCGCCGCAACCCACCGGGTCCAGGACGATGGGAATCGCGCGCCGGCGCGCTTCCTTGCCGGCCAGGAGCATGGCCTCGACCCAGGGCGGGCTCAATGTCCCGATGTTGATGACCAGCGCCCGCGCCATACGCGTCATTTCCTCCACTTCTTCGATGGCGTGCGCCATCACGGGGGATGCGCCGAGCGCGAGCAGGGCATTGGCGGTCGTGTTCATGACCACATAGTTGGTGATGTTGAGAACCAGGGGGGCTTCATCCCGGATGCGCCGAATGTCCTGCCAAATCATAAGTCTCTCCAATGGGTTAGGTGTCGTTCCCGTAACTTCTCAATAAGGCACGGCAAGCATATCAACGAGGTGACGAGACCACTCGCGACTTCACCGGTGGCAAACGCCCTCTCAAGAAGCACGCTTCAAGCTGTTTCTTCAAAAAGAAATCATCGCGGCAGCGCCGGCTTCTGGCCGGCTGATTTCAAAGACGCA
>CAISDD010000489.1 GCA_903883985.1 uncultured Pseudomonadota bacterium
GACCGGTGGCAAACCAAATTTGTTTCGCGGCCATACTTATATATCAATTGCTTACGTAACAGTAATATCACAATGCTTTCGCTACTTGTGGTCCCGAGTTGCTTAAGTTGAGAGGATTGCCTTCCCCCTCCGGGGGAAGGGCCGGGGATGAGGGCCAGCGCCGGCAGCTTAATGAAGGCAAGTTACGCGACATTACTTACACATTATCTGGATAAGTGTCAGACGGTTACGACCCACAACGTCAGTCCAACCTGAAAAGCCAGGACTGACGGCTGTCGGGTGTCAAGCGGTCATTAAAATATACGAGTTGACTGTCCGGTTCTCGGCCTTATGTAGCGCTCCGCATAATCGGCCAAAGTGCTGATGTCAAAACCCAGGCAAATTTCCACGTCTTTCCGAGACAGGTCATTGGCGTGGATCAGCACCTCGCGGATTTGGTCGGTGTCGTCGGCCTATACGCGCTCTTCTGTGTTGTGGTTCTGGAGCAGGAATTCCCTGAAGAAAGGTTCAATGACGGGCTTGGAGTGGGTCAGGATTTCCGCTACCAAAGCGCCAACGACTGCGCTTGCCAGACAACTCGCCAGACGCACACTCGGGCGTGTTCAACTGAGGATACAAGGTTGAATCAGGACGCCGGGATCACCCTCTCTGCCGGGAAGTGCGCGCTGAAGACGCTGCCCTTGCCCAGGTTGCTTTCGATCTTGAGGCGCGCCTGGTGGCGTTGCAGCACATGCTTGACGATGGCCAGTCCCAGGCCGGTTCCGCCGGTCGCGCGCGAGCGGCCTCGGTCCACCCGGTAGAAACGCTCGGTCAGGCGCGGTATGTGCTGGGCCTCGATGCCTTCGCCGGTGTCCGCCACCGTGAAACAGGCGCAGCCGTTTTCCGCAGTGGCCCAGCGCAGGCCGACCTGGCCCCCCTCCGGCGTGTAGCGCACCGCGTTGGTCACGAGGTTGGCCAGGGCGCTATACAGTTCCTGGCCGTTGCCGATGAGACGGGCGCGGCTCTCGAGCGCCAGCGAGATTTGTAATTTCCCCTGGCTTAGCGTTTCCGCTTCGTCTGCGAGTCGCCGCACCAGCGCCGGGACATCCACGGCTTCATCCTTGGTGTCCGGTTCGCTTTCCAGCTTCGCCAGGGCGAGGAGATCGTCGACCAGGCGGCGGATGCGATCGGACTGTTCGCGCATCAGTGGAATATGTTTCTGGAAATCGAGGGCATCCGGCATGTCCTCGAAGGCTTCGAGGAAGCCCAGGATGACGGTGATGGGAGTGCGCAATTCGTGCGATACGTTGGCGACAAAATCGCGGCGCATGGACTCGACCCGTGCTAGCTCGGTGATGTCACGCGCCACCAGCATCTTCTGCTGGCGCGGCAGCGGCACGATCTGCAAGGACAGGCTGTGCTCCTTCGATGTGGGGGACTCCAGGGTGAGGGTGCGCGACAGGTCTTCCGCGCCCAGCCATTCGCCGAAGCGGGAGTGGCGCAACAGGTAGAGTACGAACTGTCCGAGGTCGCGCTTCGCCGATAGGCCAAGCAGTCTGGTGGCGGCGTCGTTGAGCCAGACGATGCGGTTGTCCTGGTCGAGGATGACCACGCCATCGGGCAGGGAGCGGGTCGCCTCCAGCATCTGCTCGAGATCGGCGGCGATCTTCTGTTGCAGGCTTTGACGCGCGCGCAACAATTTTTCCAACCGGTAATAGACATCCCCCCATAGTCCGTCGCTGGACAGCGTGGGGCGATCCTCGCTGGCGAGCCGGGCGGTCAGGCGCGCCAGTTGGCGCAGATGGTAGAGCAGATACACCAGCAGTCCCGCAGCGAACAACATCCAGCCAGTGCCGGCGCCTCTCCCCATCGCCAATATGGATGCCAGCAGGCCCAAACCCAGGAGAAATGAAAGGGGACGCCACCAGAAGGACATGCGATCTCGGGAGTGGGAGGGGCGCGAGGCGGTGATTCTATCCTCCTCAGCCCAGGTTGCAGGACAAACGATAGCCGGTGCCGCGCACGGTCTGGATCAGGCGGTCGTGTTCGGTCGGCTCCAGCGCCGAGCGCAGGCGGCGGATATGCACATCGACGGTGCGCTCTTCGACGAACACATGGTCGCCCCAGACCTGATCGAGCAACTGCGAGCGGGAATAGACCCGCTCCGGGTGCGTCATCATAAAATGCAGCAGACGAAATTCGGTGGGCCCGAGATCCAGCGGGCGGTCGCTGTCGGCGTGCTTGCCATAAACGCGGTGCGCCAGGGGGTCTAGCCTCAGTCCGGCGATCTCCACCGTGTCCTCGGTCACCTGCGGTGCGCGCCTGCGCAGCACCGCCTTGATGCGCGCCATCAGTTCGCGCGGCGAAAAAGGCTTGGTGATGTAGTCGTCGGCGCCAGTCTCCAGTCCCAGCACCTTGTCGCGCTCATCGCCGCGCGCGGTCAGCATGATGATGGGCACCTCCTTCAGGCGCGGGTCGGCGCGCACCTTACGTGCCAGCTCGATACCGGAAGCTCCAGGCAGCATCCAGTCGAGCAGGATCAGATCGGGCACACTGTCGCGCATGCGCACGAGCGCATCCTCCGCGTCCGAGGCCACCGTCACGTCATGGCCATGATGGCCCAGGTTGAACTTGATCAATTCCTGGATGCCAGGTTCGTCTTCGACTACGAGGATGCTGGCGGACATGGGCGCTTCGCTGAATGGATGGGGTAGGGCCATGTTATGACGATACTGTGAAACATTTATGACAAGCCTCGTTCCGCCGCCCGAGCGGCCGTGAGGCCTTGAGCCATCGCCGTCGGCACCGAGGGCTGGGGTGTATCCGTGACATCCCCGGCGGCGTAGATGCCGGGGATGCTGCTGCGCTGCCAGGCGTCCACCTGGAGATAGCCCGTGGCAGTCAGCGCCGGGCGGATCGCCACCTCGAACGCAGCCAAAACATCGGTGTTGGGCAGGTAGCCATACATCACCAGCAGCCAGTCGAATGTACGCGTCTGCTCCCCCCAGCTCGCCAGCACGCGGGTATCGCCACAGTCCAGAAGCGGCAAGGAGCAATGCGGGCGCAATTCGATTTCGCTGAGGGCCTGGCAGGCGGCAAGGAAGGGTTGACGCGCGGAAAAGCCTGCACGCGTGCAGACCACGGCGCGATTGCCGCGTTCGGCGAGGAACAGGGCGTGGTCCAACGCATTGTCGCCACCGCCCAGGATCAGCACATCGGTGTCGCGGATGTCATCGCGTATGCTGCTGCAAAGCGGGCCGATGAGGGCGCGCGGGCAGGCCGCAGCGAATTGCTCCAGCGCCGCCGTGGCGCGTGGTCGGGTACCGGTGGCGATGACGAGGGCATCGGCCCGCAACGTAGCCCCTGAGTTCAAGGTGAGCAGGAAGCCCTCGCCTTCGCGCCGTACCCGTGTGACTTGCGTCAGGTAGTGCGTGGTGAGCGGCAACGCACGGTAATGCGCCGCTAGCCGCTGCGTCATCTGCTCGCCGGTTTCCTCTGGGAAGCCCAGCATCCACAAATTGGGATGGAAGTTGTCGCGTTGGGCGCCGCCGAGATGCGGGCCGCGCTCGATGACCACGGGGGTAAGGCCAAACGACAGGCAGGCATGGGCGCAAGACATGCCGGCGGGACCGGCGCCGAGGATGGCGACGATCATGGGGGTGCGGGTTGCCGTGATCATGGGTAGTAAAATTAGCACACATGGCCCACTTACCCCCACCCTCCTCTGAAGCCCTGGCCCATAGCGCCCGCCTGGTCGAACGTATCCGCACCGAAATTGCGGCCTGTGGCTGGCTTTCCTTTGCGCGGTTCATGGAGCAAGCGCTCTATGCACCCGGCCTGGGTTATTACGCCAGCGGCACGGCCAAGCTGGGTGCTGCCGGGGATTTCGTCACCGCGCCGGAGCTCACCCCCCTGTTCGCACGCACCCTGGCGCGGCAGATTGCGCCCGTCCTCGACGCAACCGACGGCGACCTGCTGGAATTGGGTGCGGGCAGCGGCCGTATGGCCCTGGATATCTTGCGCGAACTGGAACATCAGCACAGTTTGCCGCGACGCTACCGGATCCTGGAGGTCAGTCCGGATTTGCGCGCGCGGCAGCGCATCTTGCTGGAACGGGAGGCGCCACACTTGCTGGCGCGGGTGGACTGGCTGGAGTCGCTGCCCGAGGCATGGAACGGCGTGATGCTGGGCAATGAAGTGCTCGACGCCCTGCCGGTGCATCTACTGCATCGCACCGCTGCGGGCGCGTTCGAGCGCGGCGTGGTTTGGAAAGAAGGCTTCTCCTGGGAAGACCGTCCGCTGGGCGAGGGGCCGCTGTACCACAAGGCGCAGGCCTTGCCAGAAATGGGGGGGTATCTGACGGAAGTCTGCCCGGCGGCGACTGCCCTCGTCACCAGCCTGTCCGAGCGCTTGCGGCGCGGCATGTTGTTGTTGATCGACTATGGCTTTCCGCAGGCGGAGTACTACCACCCGCAGCGCCACATGGGCACACTCAAGGTGCATTACCGCCACCACAGTCTGGACGATCCGTTCTTCCTGCCCGGCCTGGCGGACATCACCGCCCACGTCGATTTCAGCGCCGTGGCGCGGGCGGGCATGGAGGCGGGACTCGACCTCCTTGGTTACGCCAGCCAGGGAAATTTCTTGCTGAACGCCGGGTTGCTGGACCTGCTGGGTGAACTCCAGCCGGGAACACGGGCATACCTGCAAGCGGCGGCCAGCGTGCAGACGCTGCTACAACCCCAGGAAATGGGAGAGCTGTTCAAGGTGATCGCACTGGGGCGGGGCGTGGAACAAACCCCGACCGGATTCAGCCGGGGAGATCGGCGCGGGGCGCTCTAAGGGCTCGTTAATGAATAAGGTAGACGATTAAGTAAGCTGTCGAAACCAATTTGGCTTACCACCGGGCTCCCTCACCCTGCCCTCTCCCGAAGGAAGAGGGTTCCACCCCCTTCCC
>CAISDD010000490.1 GCA_903883985.1 uncultured Pseudomonadota bacterium
AGAGGAATATGCGCTACGGCGATCTCATTCAATTCGAACCGATCGAATCGGTCATTCAACTGCTCGACGCCAATCGTCCAGACGAGGCAAAGAAGCTCGTCGCGACCTACGTGATGTCCGACGACATGGCCGAGCGGATCGCCAAGCAGATGATTCCGCAACTCTCCTTCGACGAGTCCGTCGACCACATGGGCGTGCTGGTGGTCGGCAACTACGGCACCGGTAAGTCGCACTTGATGTCAGTGCTGTCCCTTGTGGCTGAGGACGCGGCCTACCAGCCCATGATCCGTCACCCCAAGGTTGCAGAAGCAGCGGGGAAGATCGCGGGCAAATTCAAGGTCCACCGCATCGAGATCTCCAGCCAGATGTCGCTGCGGGACATCATCACCCAGGAGCTTGAACTCTTCCTGGAAAAGAACGGGGTCAGCTACTCGTTCCCGGCCGCCGACAAGGTGGTCAACAACAAGGCGGCGTTCGAGGAAATGATGGCCGCGTTTGCCGAAGTGCATCCCAATCATGGCGTGCTGTTGGTGGTCGACGAGTTTCTCGACTACCTGCGCTCCCGCAAGGATCACGACCTGGTGCTGGACCTGTCGTTCCTGCGTGAGATCGGTGAAGTCACCAAACACCTGCGGTTCCGGTTCGTGGCTGGCGTGCAGGAAGCCATCTTCGACAGCAACCGTTTCCAGCACGTCGCCGACAGCCTGCGCCGCGTGAAGGACCGCTTCACGCAAGTTCTGCTGGCCCGGCAGGACGTCAGCTTTGTGGTCGCCGAGCGCCTGCTAAAGAAGACGGCTGACCAGCAGAACAAGATCCGGACCTACCTCACCAAGTTCGCCAAGTTCTACAGCTCGATGAACGAGCGTATGGACGAATACGTGCGTCTGTTTCCGGTTCACCCGGAGTACATCGGCACCTTCGAGCGGCTGATCTTCACCGAGAAGCGCGGCGCCCTGGTCACCCTGCGCGACCAGATCCAGGCCGTCCTGAATGACGAGGTTCCCAGCGATCGCCCTGGGCTCATCGGGTACGACAAGTTTTGGGAGACCGTGACATCCAACTCAGTGCTGCGCTCCGACCCCAGTATCGGCCCCGTCCTGAAGGTGTCTGAGGTTCTGGCTGAGCGCGTGCTGAAGGCCTTCACTCGCCCGGCCTACAGGCCTATGGCGCAACGCGTGATTGCCGGCCTGTCCGTCCATCGACTCACAACGGGCGGCGACATCTACGTACCGGTCGGGCCAACCGCTGCCGAGCTGCGGGACACGCTATGCCTATACCAACCCGGCATTGAAGACATGGGCGGTGACCCGGCCGACGACCTGCTCACCGCTGTGCAGACGACGCTGCGAGAGATCGTCAAAACGGTCAACGGCCAGTTCATCTCCAAGGCTCCGGACACCGAGCAGTATTACCTCGACCTCAAGAAGGACGTCGATTACGACGCGCAGATCGAAAAGCGTGCCGAAGCCCTGTCCGACGATGCGCTCAACCGTGCTTACTACGGTGCCATCAAGCAGTTGATGGAACGCACCGACGAGAGCACCTATGTCACTGGCCATCAGATCTGGCAGTACCAGATCGAGTGGCAAGAACGCCGCGTCGACCGCAACGGTTATCTGTTCTTCGGCGCCCCGAATGATCGACCCACCGCCCAGCCTGAGCGCGATTTCTACGTCTATTTCATTCAGCCTTTCGAGCCGCCGCGTTTCCGAGACGAGAACAAGTCGGATGAGGTGTTCATCAGGCTCAAAGGTCTGGACGACGCCATCAAGCGCCATCTGGCTTTCTATGCCGCGGCACAGGACCTTGCCTCCACCGCCAGCGGCGGCGCAAAGGCTGTCTACCTGGACAAAGCCAAAGACGCGCTGCGCGACATGAGCAAGTGGCTGCAGGAAAAGCAGATGACTGCTTTTGAGGTGACCTACCAGGGAAAGACCAAAACCCTGCAAGGCTGGGCCACAGGCGTCAATATCCGGGACAGGCTTCGCTTGGGGTCTGACGAACGTGCCAACTTTCGCGACATCGTCAATGTCGTCTCTGGCCTGGCGCTCAACCAGCGGTTTGCCGAGGACTCACCGGAGTACCCGACGTTCACTGTGTTGGTGACCGAGTCCAACCGCAAGCAGTTGGTGGGCAATACGCTGAAGGCATTGGC
>CAISDD010000491.1 GCA_903883985.1 uncultured Pseudomonadota bacterium
AAGGTTTTTTTGAAAAGAATCCAGGAAAGGCCCTGACCTTGCGCTTTTCGTTTGGGGGCAACTTGTCCGCGACGGGCCACATGGCCTCCGAACCGCAGGCCGAGGTTGCGGTGGTCGATTGTCCCGACCGAACCGCCTGGAGAAAGCTGTTGTGGAACCTGAACCAGCCGGTCGACGGCGTGCAGCAACATTACACGCTCGTTATTCAGGATGCGACCGACCTTGAACGGCTGAAGCTGGCCATCGCCCTGAAGAATACGATTCTTGCCAACGGCAATGAGGCGAGCACTGTCTTCGACAATTTTCTGCCCGGCAAGATGCTGGCAATGCAGGCGGTCAGCCCGGAGTGGGGGCGCATGCTGGAAGGGACGGTGGCGCGCTATTTTTATTATGGCGAGCTGTATTATCCGGCCTTCACCGATGCGATGGAGCGGTCGTTCCAGGAACTCGACATCGCTTTGCGCAAGCCTGAGATGGCCAAGTACCTCGAAGGCATCGTCATACCGGCTGAGGAGTGATGCGCCAAGTGGCTCGCGCGGGAGGATATTCGAAGACATTCACCTTGCCTGATCCCCTGTCCCACCCTCCGCCGTCCGACGCTGGCCCAGAAAGTGGGCCCGAAATGACCTGGGAGGAATACGAACGCGCCGTCGAAAGCGCGGCACAGCCCTACGCCGCCCATTGCCGGGAATGCAGCTTCTTCTACCGCCATCTTTCCGGCCTGCAACCGCGCACGCCTGAGCGCTTCAAGGGCGATTACTCGGTCAAGATCGGCTATCTGGAGTGGGGGGATGTGGGCAAGCCGCTGGTGGTCTGCCTCGGCGGGGTTGTCAACGTCGCGCAGCGCTTCAACAATTTGGCGATGGAGCTGAAGGACCACTACCATGTCGTCTGCCCAGACTGGGTCGGGCGCGGCGGCAGCGGGTGGCTGCGCGACGAGGGCGACTACGGGTTCGGCACCTATGTTGAGCAAACCCGGCAACTGCTGGCGCATCTGGGGGGGCGGCCGGCCATCCTGCTCGGTTCATCGCTGGGAGGCAGCGTCGCCATCGCATTGGCGCATGCCTTTCCGCAGCAAATTTCCAGGCTGATCTTGAACGATGTTGGCCCTCACATTGCAACCGCGAGGCGGCGACGGCGAGCCGAGATATTGGTGCGCCACTACGTCTTTGGCAGCCCGGCGGAGTTGCTGCGCAAGACCGGTGCCGCACAAAAAAACGACGGCATGGTCTCGCAGGCGATGCGTCTCCTCCTCAGCCACAGGCAGACCGCCTGGTGCAATTCCCACGAGGGGCGCGTTTACCGTCATGACATCCGCGCGCTTCAGGCCTATCAAAGAGAGGCCGTGGCCGATGTCGATCAATGGAAGGAGTGGGGTGGGCTGGCCTGCCCGGTGCTGTTGATCCATGGCATGCAAAGCGATGTCCTGTTGCCGGCCGACATCGCCCGTATGCAGGCCACGAGCCGGCTGACGTTGATGCACATCCCTGGTGCCGGCCATACCCCGGCCTTGACCGAACCCAGCCATGTCTGGCTGATCGAACAATGGTTGGGCGGCAGCCCCATGCTGGGCACCGAATTCAGTTCCCTTATGTGCGCTTCTGTCGTTGCACAGGCATAGCCCCATGAAACTCAATCTGCGGGCATTGCTGAGGCTCTTGATGCAGACGGCAGTTGCAGCGAAATACGGAGTTCTGGCGAATGCCTGCTAATATAATTTATTCTCCTTGTGATTCCCGTCATATCCTGGAGAAAGGAACGGTTACCTCTAGGGTTGATGGAAATTGTCACGCATACAGGTTTTGTGTACTAAATACTCACG
>CAISDD010000492.1 GCA_903883985.1 uncultured Pseudomonadota bacterium
AGCACGGCCGTGGATGTTGGGCTTCCAGCCGTCAGCCCAACCTACGCTTGCTCGCGCCGGTCGCCCCGTGATGTGACGTGGTACAGCCCGCCGGATAGTTCTATGCGTAGAGGTCTAGCCATGAGGGGAGTATGAGAGATCGGGTGTTATTTTGCAAGACCTGACCCCGTTCACGTTTCTTGCAAGGGGTAAAGGGGTAAAGGGGCCAAGGCTTAATGGGTCCTGGCAAGACGGAAGCCGAAGTAGTTGTTCCGGAAGTCGGGCGAGCCGCTGTAGCGGATGGCGGCGCGGGAGATCCTGGCGCTGTTGTACCAGGAGCCACCGCGCAGCCCGCGCCCATCACAGTTTCCCCCATTACAATCTTGCATCCACTGCCAGACGTTGCCGCTCATATCGTACAGGCCATAGCCGTTGGCCTGCTTCTGGCTCACCGGGTGGGTCTCGTGGCCGGCGTTGCCGTCGAACCAGGCCACCGCATCGATATCGTCGCTGCCGCAGTATTCATGCTCCTGGCCGCCATCGCAGGCGTATTTCCATTCGGCTTCCGTCGGCAGGCGGTACTGCTTGCCGCTCATCTGGTTGAGCTTGGATAGGTACTGTTGCACATCGTCCCAACTCACCCGCTCTACCGGGCAGTTTTCGCCGCAATTCTTGAAATGACTGGGATTGCCGCCCATCAGCGCCTGCCACTGGCCCTGGGTCACATGGGTTTTGGCCATCTCGTAGTCCTTGCCGGGGATGGGCACCATGACTGGGCGAATCTGTCTTTCCCTTTCCTCTTTTTTTTTCGCCTCGGTGATGAATTCGTCTCCATATTGAAACAATCGGCTGCCATCGGCCTCGTTGACCAGTTGCACCGTTCTTGCGCCGCCTTCGGGCGTGGCCGTGACTTCGGCGCGCACCAGCCCCGCTGTCCATTGCTGCTTGAACTGTCTGGCTTCGGCGGGGAGCAAAGGGAGCGTGCCGTTGAAAGCCAGTTTCGAGGGCTGCGGCGCGCCTTTTCCCGCCGGGCGCGGGCGCAGGGAAACCGGAAAAACCTGCCGATCGGCGTCATAGGGTCCGAGCTCGACCCGGAGGTCATCCGCGCCCAGGACATATTCGCGTTCAGCCAGGGCTTTGATGCGGATTTTCAGCGCTGCGGTTTCGGCGTCGGCCAGTTGCTCCGCGTTGAGATGGCTAAGTTCTGCTTCACGCTGGCTTTGCAACTCGCTTCGGCGTTGCACTATGCGGCTATCAAACGCGGTTTGCGATTCGAATTCATCCTTGGCCTCGGCGTTGAGTGCGGCGAGTTGTTGGCTGTGGCGTTGTTCTATCCCCTGCCGGGTGGCGGTGAGGTCCTTCTGATAGCCGGCTACGATCTGGTCGATTTGCCCATTCAGACGACGGATTTCGGCGAGCGCCGAGTGGAGTGTCGGGAAGTCGGCGACGGACTGGGTCGCAGCCGCGTTCCTGCGACGGGCTTCGGCTGCGGATTTGAGTTCGGCGAGGTGCTTTTCATCTTCGCCTTTGGCGGCGAGTAGGCGTTGCCGCTCGGTGGCCTCGGCTACGCGCCGACTTTCTTCTTCCGCCAATTGTTGCTGCTTCAGTTGCTCGGCCTTCAGCTTGCCTGCCGCAGCCTTGCGCGCCAATTCGACGTCTGCTTGCAGGCGTTGCCGCTCTGCCCGGCTGGCGGCGGTCTTGGCCTGCGCTTCGGCGGCGTCGAGGGCTTTCAGCTCGGCCTCCAATTGCAGAATTTCGCTGCGGTTGTCGGCCGCTTTCTGTTCCTGGCTGGGTACGAAGACGAAGTCGCCGCTGCCGGAGAGTGTGCCGAAGGCGGGGGTTTGCGTGAAATTGCGAGCACGGGCGTCGCCGTATACCTTTTCGCGCAAGATGGTATGGATTTCGTTGGCGGTGATGAAGTCGCCGGCCCGCTCCAGCACTTCGATCAAGCGACCGGTGAAAACGCTGTGGCCGTTGGGGCCGCCGTCGAGCACTTCTTCTCCCTTGTCCCCAGCGGTGAGCACCTGACGCACCGGTTCACGGGCAATTTCCTTCAGATAAGCCAGGTCGCGGCGCGGCGTCTTGTCGCTGGAGCGAGTGGCGGTGAGCAGGCCGCCGTAGCAGGCATCGATCACATAGAACACATGCTTGGCCGGGATGGCCTTGGAGACGGTGTCGCGCAGATCGTCCATGGAGATGACGCTGGACAGTTTGCCGGTCTGGCCGTCGTGCGGAATCAGATAGCCGATTTCGCCGGTTCTGGTCTTCATCTGGTTACCATGCCCGGCGAAGAAGACGAACAGCGCGTCGTTCTCGCCCATCTTCGCCGGCAGTTCCTCGGTGAGCACGTCAAGAATGCGGGCGCGGGTGGCCTCCTGGTTGTACAGGCTGACGACCTGATCGAATTTGTAATACCGCTTCAGCGTGGCTTCGACGCCCTTGGCATCGTGCACCGCAAACTTGAGTTGGCGATCCGGCGACAGGAATCGATATTGGTCGATGCCGATGATGACGGCGTAGCTCTTGTCGTAGAGCTTGACCTCGCTCGACTGCTGCGTGGAATGATCAACCGCAACGGCCCTGAGGCCGCGCACGTCGCTGGCGGCATGGGCAAACGGCAGATTGACGGCGAACAAACAGAACAGAAGCAGCAGCGCAGCGGGCATGAAAGTTAAACTCAAAGGGCTCTATGTGCCCCATAGCGGGTCATCTCCTCCGTAACCACCATCCGTCACGGCCGCGCATCACCCAGGAAGGAGCCGGACCCAGGCCACTGGAAGGGGGTTGCACGCGGTGTAATTATGTACTCGTTTGTAGTTATTTATCGGTCCGTGCTTGCCCGATGACCTTACGCGTGTGCTTTTCCGGTGACGACTGAGCCCCGGCGAAAAGTGCAAGATGAGTCAGCCGGGTAGGGTGGGCAAACGGCCTTATCGTTTGCCCACGCGGTCTCGCAACGGTGAAATTGGTGGGCAAACAAAATAACGCTTGCCCACCCTACACATCTGAATTGGCTGGCAACCTGATCCGGTTCATCCAAGGCTCGGCCAAACCTAGCAAGCGTAGGTTGGGCTGACGCAAGGAAGCCCAACATTTGATGCGCCCAAGATTATTTGTGGGTCGACTGCATGTTTGGCTTTTTGCGTTTGCTGATTGTTGGGCTTCGCGGTGCTCAGCCCAACCTAGGCGGGTTGCGCAACATTTGATGCAGCCCGCCGGATAGTTCTATGCGTAGAGGTCTAGCCATGAAGGGAGTATGAGAGATCGGGTGTTATTTTGCAAGACCTGACCCCGTTCACGTTCGTAAGCCCAACCTACGCTTGCTCGCGCCGGTCGCCCCGTGATGTGACG
>CAISDD010000493.1 GCA_903883985.1 uncultured Pseudomonadota bacterium
CACAAAACACAGACCCACCATTAAACGCGCAAACCCAGCTAAGTGATGCTGCGAAACAGATTTGGTTTGCCACCGGGCCACTCACCCTGCCCTCTCCCGAAGAGGGTTCCTCCCCCTTCCCCCTCCGGGGGAAGGGCCGGGGATGAGGGCCTGCGCCGGCAGCTTAATGAAGGCAAAATGAGTTACGCGACATTACTTAGAGGTTTCGTTCCTCTGTATGGATACGGGGCATCCCCGGAGAACCGGTAACGTTATCCTCGTTTGTATCCCATGCAGCCAGGCCGTCATCGGCTAGCATCGCCGTCCCAACGCCGTGGTATGCGCTAAAAATCTCTTACACCAGCCTTAGGTGTCGATCAGGTGGCGCATCGCCGGCTCGTAAGCCTTGAGGTCGATGTAGTCGCCACTGGCGAGCCTCACCTCGTCGCGCACCTTGCTGTAGTGATCCACCTCATTCTTGATCTTCTCGATCTCGTCGGGCTTGTAACCCGCCTCGGGCAGTTCGCTGGCGATGCTGGCGTAGGCACGGATCAGGGTGGCGACGAACTTGTAGAGCTTCAAGCGCTTCGGTTCGTTGTTCTTGAGTTGTTCGGCGTTGCCGGCGTTGTTGCCAGCACTCTGGGCGCAGAAATAGTGCAGATACGCCGCCGTATCCCTGGGTGGCGCCACCGGCTCGCACAGGGCATTCACCGCCTCGCGCGCCTCCTCCAGGTCTTCCCGCGCCTTCTCCAGCCGGTTTTCCAGCAGGCCGGCTACATCCTCATGGTCGAAGCCGTCCAGTGCGCCGCTGGTGTAATCCTCCACCGCGCCTTCCAGGCTCTTGAACAAGTCCTTGTAGTCGATGATGTAGCCGTAGTCCTTGCTCTCGCCATCGAGCCGGTTGACGCGGCAAATGGCCTGGAACAGGCCGTGGTCGCGCAGCTTCTTGTCGATGTAGAGGTAGCCGGGGGCGCATCGAAACCGGTGAGCAGCTTGTCCACCACGATCAGCAGCTTCATCTGGCCGGGCTGCTCGATGAACGGCTTCTTCACTTCCTGCTCGAACTTCTCCACCTGGTTGATGGCCCATGAAGATTTTGTAGCTTCCGTAGGGTGGATAAGCGCTGCATTTATCCACCCTACGCGGCTCATTGGCAACATCGCCGAACCAGTCCGCCAGCATCTGGGTGTACACCTTGTACTTCACCAGGGATTCCGTCTCCCCCTCGCCGGTGGTCTCGCCCTTGGTATCGGCCACGCTGGGCGCGTAGCTGGTGACGATGGCGCACTTGCCCTTCAGCCCCGTCCTGGCGAACAACTCGTAGAACTTGCATGCCTCGTAGATGCTGCCCGCCACCAGCATCGCGTTGCCGTGGCCGTCCATCAAGCGCGGCTTGATCAGCATGTCGAGCAGGATGTCGGCGACGATCTTTTCCAGGCGCGACTGGCAGGACAGCACCTGCTGCATCGTCCCCCACTTCTTCTTGAGTTGCGCGCGGGCCACGTCGTTCAGCCCTTTGGTGTTGGCCTCGAACCAGACGTCGATCTTGTCCTGGGACGTGATCGACTGATCGATGTCGCGCGCCTCGTAGCGCAAATCCAGCACCACGCCCTCGCGCACCGCCTGGTCAAACTTGTAGGTGTGGATGTAGTGGCCGAACACCTCGATGCTCCTGGCCTTGTCCGCCTTCAAGAGCGGCGTGCCGGTGAAGCCGATGAACAGCGCGTTGGGCAGGATCGCCTTCATCGCCCGGTGCAGATCGCCCGACTGGGTGCGGTGTCACTCGTCGACGAACACATGGAGGTCGCCCTTGGCCTGGAAACCGGGTGGCAAATTCTTGAGTTCCTCGATGAACGTAGGGGCGGGTTCCAAACCGGTTATCCGGGCAGGTTAGAAACCGGTTGTACGGGCGGGTTTGAAACCGGTGGTACGGGCGGGTTTGAAACCCGCCCCTACATCGCCGCCGAACTTGTGCACCAGCGAGCAGATCAGCGATGCCTCCGTGCCGTTCAACTTCTCGATCAGGTCGGCACCACGCTGTGTGCGGTAGATGGCTTCGTTGACGCCCTTGAACACCTTCTCGATCTGCTCGTCCAGATCGCTGCTGTCGGTGATGATCAGCACCCGGGCTCCAGGCCGGTTCTCCCGTATCCATTTTTCCAGCCAGACCATGGTCAGCGACTTGCCGCTGCCTTGGGTGTGCCAGATGATCCCGCCCTCGCGGCGATGCAGGGCATCCTGAGCCGCCTTCACGCCGAAATACTGGTTCTGACGGCACAGCTTCTTGATCCCGGCGTCGAACACCACGAAGTCGTGGATCAGTTCCAGCAAGCGCGCCTTCTCGCACACCTGGAGTAGATGCCGGTCCAACGTCGGGATGGGTTCCGAATCCGTTGTAGGGGCGGGTTTCAAACCCGCCCCTACGTCCTCCTCCACCCATCTCAGCCAATACTTCTCGGGCGTGCCGATGGCGGCATAGCGCAGGCCTTCGCTGTCGTTGCCGACCATCAGCCACTGCATGGTGGAGAAGAACGGCTGGATGAATTCCTTCTTCTGGTTGTCCAGGTTCTGGCGGATGCCTTCGGCCACCGACACGGTGGAGCGTTTCAGTTCCAGCACTCCCAGGGCGATGCCGTTCACATAGAGCACCACGTCCGGCCGCTTGCCGTTGGCCTTCTCGCTGGCTCCCTTCACCGTCACTTCCTCGGCGATGCCGAACGGGTTGTTCTCCGGGTGCTTCCAATCGATCGGGCCTGGGTACGCTTCTCGATCTGGCCGACGTTGGTCATGTGCCTCCCTTCTGGATCAGTTTGGCTCTCAAGGCCATTCCTTTGGCGGTAAGCCGGTATTGTTGCCGGCTGCTCCTGGGCTTGTCTGGAATCGTCATCTCAATCAAAGCAGCAGTCAGCGCAGGAACCAGGTAAAGGGTTCTGAAATTCTCTTCACCCTTCAATGACAGCGCCTCCTGCAAGGCCTTCCGACTCAGTGCGACACGGCAAACCAGGATGAGCTTTTGCACTTCCCCTGTGACTTCCCCCGTGACTTCCCCGGCCTTGCGCCGCAACGTAATCACGAAGCCATCCGATACCGAGAACTCCGGTTCCGGCAAGCCCGCTTCCCGGCAGCGTCGAATCATGTCGCCGGTGCCCGTACCCATGCGCTCGATGTATTTGGTGAGGTACAGCGGCTCAGCCAGAAACGGGTTGCCCGGCACCGAGCCATGCGGCTGGCACAGCTTTGCCAGGATCAGCGAGGGCGGCAAGCCGCCGGGGTTCCACACCTCCTGGCGGTCGGCGAACTGCATCACCTGGACGCTGCCGTTGCTGGCGTAGTCCCGATGCGCCACGGCGTTGACGATGGCCTCCGCCACCACCTCGCGGGGAATCTCATAGGCCACCGGCACCTGCGGTCCGGCTTCCCGCGTGCCCACCCACAGGTTGATCTTGGACATGACGAAATCCACCGCCTGACCCACCAGATCGAACACCGTGCCCTTGTAGACCTGATACGACGGGATCGGCTTCGCCACCTCGCTGCCGTGGAAATGCGCGCACTTCACCTCGTGTGAAAATCAGGAAGCGTTGCGGCTGCCGGCCGAACAACAGCACGGCGGCATGGGTGGGGCGGCCGGCGTCGAGCAGGTTGAGATGGGTCAGCAACTCCTGGGCTGTGGCTTCCTCCGGCAAGTGGAAGCCCCGCGGCTTGCGGGCGCGGCGCAGGAAGGTCGCCATCCGCTCCTCGTCCAGGTCGGCAAGCACGGCATTACGGCAGGGGGCCGCATCGAAGGGGCCGTTGCGGATCAGTTCATGGTCTTCCAGATACTGCACCAGGGCGGCATACAGGCCGGCGATCAGTTCGGGGGTGGAGACGAAGCGGCGGCGGATCAACTCGTTGCCCGCCAGCCGGATCAGCGCCTGCATCTTCGGCTGGCGGCCGGCATCGTCCGCACCCTTCACGAAGATCAGCCGGTACTTGTTGAGCGCCGTGGCGTGGGCGAACTCCCGCGCCGTCGGCGACAGCCCCTTCGCATCCTCGAACCCGTACTCGTCACCGAACAGCCCGACATAGAGGTCGCAGCACGCCACTTCCTCCAGATATACCGCGTCCGCGCGGCGGTCGGCGGCGGGCATGTCCTCGAACAGAAACGGCTCGAAGAAACGGCGGATCAGTGCATCGCCGCGCAGCCAGTCGCGCAGAGCCGCCCGCTCTGCGGCGAACTCCTTCTGGACACTGCTGATGAAGATGCGCAAGGGCCTAATACCAGCAGCATCCTCCCGGTGAGCAATTCCTGCATCATGCCCTGCTTGAGGGCGCGGGTCTTGTCGCTGCGGGCCTGAAGGGCTTCGAGTTCGGCGTCCATGTCGGAGAGGACGGCGGCGATGGCGGATTGCTCGGGAAAGGGCGGAATGAGTAGTTCGTAAGTTGAAACTTGGGGGGCTGTAAGCTACGGCACGCCTGTGCTTTCAATGACGAAATCGATTCTGTTGTTAATAAATGCAGCAAAGAACCGGCCATCTATTTCCGCCTTAGATTGAAGAACGAGCACCCTACCGATAGCCGTGTATTTATGATCGCGGAAATGCGTTACGCCTAGAGTTCCACGTGCGGTTACATTCATTGTATTGGCTGGATACGTGTTGTAAGTACAGAAACCATAGAGTCCACAATCAGTGATGGCATTCGAGTAGACAGGAAACGGATGCAGCTCATCTTGCACATTACTGGAGCGGGCAGGGTCAAAATCCCCGCCGGCAAAAATATTAAATACGTCCCCCAACCGCTTCACCTCCCACCCATCGGGCACGGTAGGGGCGGGTTTCAAACCCGCCCCTACCATTTTTATGCCTAATTTTCTTGGTCAATACTACATCACCACAATCGCCACCAGGCCGTCTTTCCAGCCATCCCAGAGGTAGTCGTCCAGGCGGCCCTGGGCGATGACCCGGAAGGCGTATTGCGCCTGGGCCGTATAGAAATCGCACAGCGGCGCCGGGGCGTCCAGACGCCCGTTGATGGCATAGACC
>CAISDD010000494.1 GCA_903883985.1 uncultured Pseudomonadota bacterium
ACTCGCCCTGGGTGGTGATCAAGTCCGACGACAAGAAGCGTGCGCGCCTCAACTGCATGCGCCATTTCCTGCACAATCTGCCCTACCCGGAAATGGATACTCACGTCGCCCATGCGCCCGATGCCCTGCTGGTGGGGTCGGGCTCCGAGGTACTGGCCAACGAGGAAAACAAGATCACCCGGTTTTGATGCCGTGCAGGTGCGAGAGCAGGGCGCGCAGCTTCGCCGGCTGCAGCGGTTTGTGCAGCAGCGCCAGACCGGAGGCGGTGATGGCCTGGATGGATTCGGGCGCGGTGTCGCCGCTGATCAGCGCGGCCGGGATGCCCGCCCCGAGGGCCAATCGCAGCCGCTGCACCGCTTCGATGCCGGTGCGCCCACCGCCCAAGCGATAATCCGAGAGGATCAGATCGGGTGCGCGGCCGAGTTCGCGCAAATCGTGAAGCACAGATTCGACCTCGCTGCCGGCGGCGATCTCCACGCCCCATTGCTCGAACAGTTGCACCATCGCCTCCAGGATCAGTGGATCGTCCTCGATGAAGGCCACCAGCGTGCCTTGGAGCGGCGAAACGAAGTCGGACTTGGCCACCGCCACCTCCGAAGGCCGACAGCGCGCCACCGGAAACCGGAAACAAGAGCCACGCTGCGGCGTCGACTCGACCTCGACGCCGCCACCCAGGAGCCGAGCCAGACGGTAAACGATGGCCAGTCCCAGCCCCAGGCCCTTGTCGCGCTGCCGCCCCTGGTTTTCCACTTGAAAATATTCTTCGAAAATGCGTTCTCGGTACGCCGCCGGGATGCCTTGCCCGGTATCTCTGACCTCGAAACGCAGGCCCTGCGCACTGCGCCGCAATCCCACCAGCACGCCGCCTCGCTCCGTATAGCGCAGGGCATTGCTCACCAGGTTGTTGAGGATGCGCTCCAGCAAGATCGGGTCGCTGTACAGCCAGCAGTCGCTGGCATGCACCCGCAGCACCAGGCCTTTTTCCCTGGCTTGCGGCGCGAACTGGCGCGCCATGTGGTCGAGCATGCGCTGTGCCGGAAAACATTCCTGGCAGGCCAGCACCACGCCCGCGTCCAGTTTCGACAGATCCAGGAGTGCGTTGAACAGGTCGGTCAGCGCATCGGCCGAGTCGTCGATGCGTTCAACCAGGTGCATGGCGTTGTCTTCCAGCGTCTTTTCGCGCAGGGCCGCGATCAGCAGCGTCAAGGCGTGCAGCGGCTGGCGCAGGTCATGGCTGGCCGCTGCGAGAAACCGCGACTTGGCCTGCACGGCCGCCTCAGCGGCCTCTTTCTGCGCCGACAATTCGTGGGTGGCGGTCCGCACCCGCTGTTCCAGGTCGCGCCGGCTCTCTCCCAGTGCCTGAGCCATGCGGTTGATACCCCTTTCCAGCGCGCCCAGTTCCCCGGGGGAGACTTGTGGCACGCGCTGGCTGACGCCTCCCGCCGCCAGCTCCGCCACCGCCTGGCTGATGTCATGCAGGGGGCGGCTCAGGCGCAGCGAAAGCCGCCAGGCCAGCAGCGAGGCCACAGCCAGGGAGAATGTCGCCATACCCAGGGCCGCCCCCAGGATGCGTGATCGGGCCTGTTGCACCGGCTCGCGACCGAGCACCGCCACGACCACGGCATGGCCTACGTCAGAGTGATCGAGTTCGAGGTAGGGATCGTGGGCGATCGTCATGCCAACCGGCCGCGAGAAAACCAGGTTGTGGCCTTGTTGCGCGAAAACGCCCAGGGAACCATCGGCCAGGCTGGGCAAGGCGCTCGACAGGCCGCTGGCCAGCAGCCAGTGACCGTCCTCGAAGATGCCGATCGCGACCGCATGACATTCGTGCCGCTCGAAATCCAGTAAGCGCTTCACCGCAGGCAGATTGCCGGAGAACAGGTCGAAGACCACCGATTCGGCCAGCCGTCGGGCCACGTCCTGGCCTTGCTGTTGCAGCTTCTGTTCGGCATTCGAGATGCTGTCTCGCGCGAAATAACCCGCAAACACCACCATGACCGCCAGCATCGGCAGCGTCGCCAGTGCCAGGAAGCGAAATTGAAGGCTCTGGCGAAAATCGCCCGCGGGCCGCGCAGGGCCGTCAGACATGGCTCAGTGCGTATCGTCGAGGCCCATCATCCGGGCAGCCAGTACGGCCTCGGCACGGCTGTTGACCTTGAGGATGCGATAGATGGTGGCCACGTGGACCTTTGCCGTGCCCTCGGTGACTTTGATCGTGTCGGCGATCTGCCGGTTGGTCTTGCCACGGACCAACTGCAACAGTACATCCAATTGGCGACTGGTCAGCGAGGCGGGGTAGTTGGGTTCATGCTCCATGAAACGGTAGTCGAGCAGGCTGGGCGGAATATAGATGCCTCCCGCCAGAATCAGGCGCAGCGCGCCCAATATCACCTCGCTGGGTTCGGACTTACAGATATACCCCAGTGCGCCGGCGACGAGCAGGGCGTGGATGTGCTCGGCTTGTGCAGCCGCGGAGAACACGACCAGAGGCGCCTTTGGAAACGCCGAACGAAAGCGCATCACGCCGTCCACCCCCAACAAGCCCGGCATGTACAGATCGATCAGGGCCAGATCGACTTCCCCGGCCGCGTGCATTGTGGCGAAGGCGGAAGGGTAGTCGATGGCTTCGATGATTTCCAGCTCAGGATCGAGCTTCATCAACACCGGTTTGAGCCCCTCGCGAAACAGCGAGTGATCGTCCGCCAGCAGCATTCTCACGACCGACTCCTTGTCTTATCAACCAGTATCCACGTGTAACTACTCAGTTGCTGCCGTATTTCTCCCTCCGCTTCAAGGGGAAGGCCGGCATGGGGATGGGG
This sequence comes from uncultured Pseudomonadota bacterium, assembly GCA_903883985.1. Taxonomy (GTDB): domain Bacteria; phylum Pseudomonadota; class Gammaproteobacteria; order Burkholderiales; family Thiobacillaceae; genus PFJX01. Next base: position 2,820 of record CAISDD010000494.1, read on the forward strand.
GTCATTGCGCTATCACTTTTACCCCATCCCCACCCTAACCCTCCCCTTCAAGGGGAGGGGATTGCTGTGATTGTTTTGAGACGATCACTTCGACCTGAGCAGTTACATCCACGTACCAGTACGAGATATATCTACTTTATATCACCATTACCCTAAGTAATTGTTGGTCCGACATCCGTCTCCGTGCCGATTTTCAGGCCAGGATCAATCCAGGCCGAGCCGTTGCCAGAGGGTGCTGGTCAGGCCCGCCTGGTTCAGGGTGTAGAAATGCAGGCCCGGGGCGCCGCCTTCGATCAGTCGTTCGCAAAGCCCGGTGACGAAATCCAGCCCGAACGCCTTGATCGAGGCGGAGTCATCGCCATAGCTCTCCATCTTGCGCGCCAGCCAGCGCGGGATGTCTGCGCCGCACATGGAGGAGAAACGGGAAAGCTGGCTGAAGTTCGAAATCGGCATGATGCCCGGCACGATGGGCAGGGTCACGCCCAGCTCCGCGCAATCATCGACGAAGTTGAAGTAGGCGTCGGCGTTGAAGAAATACTGGGTGATGGCGGCGTTCGCCCCCGCTTCCACCTTGCGCTTGAAGTTGAGTAGATCTTCCCGGTAGTTGCGTGCCTGCGGGTGAGTTTCCGGATAGGCCGCGACCTCGATCTCGAACCAGTCCCCGGTTTCCTGGCGGATAAAGCTCACCAGCTCGTTGGCATGGCGGAATTCGCCCGGATCGGCCATGCCAGAAGGCAAGTCGCCGCGCAGGGCGACGATGTGACGAATGTCGTGGGCGCGGAAGGTGTCCAGTATCTCCTGGATATTCTCGCGGGTGGAGCCGACACAGGACAGGTGGGGTGCGCTGCTGAGCCCTTCGCCCTGGATTTCCAGCACGGTTTCCAGGGTGCGGTCGCGGGTGGAGCCGCCGGCACCGAAAGTCACGGAAAAAAATCGGGGATGCAGTTGCGCCAACTGACGCCGCGCGTGGCGCAGCTTCTCTACGCCCTCGGGCGTCTTGGGCGGGAAGAACTCGATGCTGAAAGTACGATTTTCCATGGCGAATGGCACGTAGGAGCGGCTTTAGCCGCGAAATGTAGGGTGACGGTGCCGATTCTAGCTCAGGGTCACACCCAGCACCCGTCCGATCAGCCAGGTAGCACCGCCCGCCGCAGCACCGATGCCCAACATGCGCAGGCCGCCGACCAAAGCATGTTTGCCGGTGAACAGGCTGATGGCGGCACCCACGCCGAACAGGCTGATGCCGGTGGAGAGCACGGTGCCGCCGAACGCGGTGGTGCCGGAGAACAGGAGATAGGGCAGCAGCGGGATGAAGGCGCCCAGGGAAAAGGCCAGGAAAGAGGAAATCGCCGCCCCCCAGGGCGAACCCAGTTCATCCGGGTTGAGGCCCAGTTCCTCGCGCGCCAAGGCATCCAGGGCGCGGTCGGGGTCGCGCAGCAGGGCATCGGCCAAGCGCCTGGCCTCGGCGGCGCCGACTCCCTTGGCCTGGTAGATCAGCGCCAGTTCTGCGGCTTCTTCCTGCGGATACTGGTCGAGTTCTTCCCGCTCCAGGGCGATCTGGTATTCGTAGAATTCGCGCTGCGAACGCACCGAGACGTATTCTCCTGCCGCCATCGAGAAGGCGCCTGCGAGCAAGCCCGCGGTGCCGGACAGGAGGATGGCTGCGGGTGCGGCACCCGCCCCTGCCACGCCGAGTATCAGGCTGGCGTTTGAGATCAAGCCATCGTTTACACCGAATACCGCCGCGCGAAGGTTGCCGCTGCCGGCGGTCTGATGACGGTCGATCCGATCCACACTGGTAGGCATGCCGTGGGATGTTGGCGCCCCAGGTGAACGACTCGAAAGCTGCGCGTTGTAGAGACTCATGCCGCGCACCTTCATGGCGGCGAGCATGCCCTTGAGCGCGGCTACACCGAGGCGTGGCAATAACCAGCCGACCAGACGGGTGCGCGCGTCGGGCCGGTAAGCCACGGGCGGGCTCAGCCCCGCTTTCGCCATTTCCGCAGCCCACAGGCCGGCCTGGTGTTCTGCTGCTTGCGCCAGCTCAAGGAACAGAATCTGGCGCGGCGTGCCGGACTCGACGTCAGAGACGATGCGGTAGAGCCAGGCGGAGCGCTTTTCTTCGATCCAGCTAGCCTGCATGACGTTCATTCCAGTTGGGCCTTGAGGTGGCGCAGCGCCACCAGGGAGGCGGCGGCGGCGGGAATGGCCAGCAGCACGCCGACGAAGCCAAACAACTGGCCGAAGGCCATCAGGGCGAAGATCACCGCTACCGGATGCAATCCGACCCGCTCGCCCACCAACCAGGGGGTGATGGCCATGCCTTCGAGCAACTGACCTGCGGCGAACACCGCCCAGACGGGGACCAGCGCCGTAAACGCATTCGCGCCGAATTGCGCCCAGCCGGCCAGGGTAGCAAGCAGCACACCCACGAGCACCCCCATATAGGGCACGAACACCAGGAGACCCGCGAGCAGACCCACGGCCAGGGCGTAGTGCAGCCCCGCCAGCCAGAGAGCCAGACTGTAGAACGCGCACATCACAAAGATGACCAGAATCTGGCCACGCACGAACTGCGACAGGACGAGGTCGATCTCCCGCGCGATCGCGCCGCTTTGCTGTCGCAACGGCGCCGGTATCCAGCCGGACAGATGACCGAGGACACCATGCCAGTCGCGCAGCAGGTAGAAGGTCACCACCGGGATCAAGAGCAGGTCGGCGAAGTAGCCCAGCAGCGCGCCTGCGCCATCGCCGAGTTTTGGCAGGTATCCAGACAGCTTCGAGAGCTCGGAGACGTGGGCCTTGAGCCAGGTCAGGACGTCGGCCTGGTCGTGCATCAAGTCAACCGAGAACGTGGTGGAAAACCAGGGCAGCAGCGTCTGGCTTCCCCATTCCAGCAGGCGCGGCAGTTGCTGCACGAACATGCGCGCCTGCGCCTGGAACAGGGGCGCCATCACCGCAGCCAGCGACAGGAACAGCAGCATCAGGCCCGCCAGCACCAGCACCGTGGCCGGCGCCCGCCCCATGCCGCGTGATTGCAGGCGGTCCACCAGCGGATTGCAGAGATAGGCCAGGGCCGCACCCACCAGGAAAGGCGTGAGGATGGGGGTCAGCAGATAGAGCAGGTAAGCGACGCCGGCTGCGACCAGAAAGGTGAGCAGGGTACGGTTGGAGGCGGGGGAGGGCGTCATGTGCTTTAACATCTCCGTCGCGCAGCGACTCTCGAAGCTCCCCTCTCCCGGCGGGAGAGGGGGTGGGGGTGAGGGAACGGGCAGGGCTGCACCACTTTCGTCATTCGGGGGGCCGCCTTGCCCGGTAGAATATCACTGTTTTTTCAGACCTTTGGCCGCGCCGTGTCCACTTCCTTTACTTCCCAGACTTCCCTCTCCTACCGCGATGCCGGCGTCGATATCGATGCCGGCGACTCCCTGGTGGAGCGCATCAAGCCTTTGGCAAGGCGCACCCTGCGCCCCGAGGTTCTGGCCGGCATCGGCGGCTTCGGTGCCCTCATGGAACTGCCGAAGAACTACAAGGAACCGGTGCTGGTTTCCGGCACAGACGGCGTCGGCACCAAGCTGAAACTGGCCTTCCAGATGAACCGGCACGACAGCATAGGCCAGGATCTGGTGGCGATGAGTGTCAACGACATCCTGGTACAGGGCGCGGAACCCCTGTTCTTCCTCGATTACTTCGCCTGCGGCCATCTCGATGTGGACGTGGCAGAACAGGTGGTCAGCGGCATCGCCCGCGGCTGCGAACTGGCCGGCTGCGCCTTGATCGGCGGCGAAACTGCGGAAATGCCCGGCATGTACCCAGTCGGAGAATACGATTTGGCCGGTTTCGCGGTGGGCGTGGCGGAGAAAGCGAAACTCATCGGCGGGGTCGACATCCGCGTGGGCGACACGGTCCTGGGCCTGGGTTCCAGCGGCCCGCATTCCAATGGCTATTCCCTGGTGCGCAGAATCGTCGAAGTCAGCGGTGCCGACCTTTCCAGCGATTTCAATGGCAGGACGCTGGGGGATACCCTGCTCGAACCCACGCGCATCTACGTGAAGCCCTTGCTGGCACTGATGAAGGAAATGACGGTGAAGGGCATGGCCCATATCACCGGCGGGGGCATCACCGGCAATGTGCCACGCATCCTCGCGGACGACCTTTGCGCGGTGATCCAGGCGGACTCCTGGGTCTGGCCACCGGTGTTTCAGTGGCTGCAAGCGCAGGGTAACGTCGCTCTCCCGGAAATGCACCGCACATTCAACTGCGGCATCGGCATGGTGCTGGTAGTGGCGGCCGCCGATGCCGAGGCCGCCATGGTCTTCCTCGCCGCCCAGGGCGAAACGGTGTACCGCCTGGGCGAAATCGTGCAACGCGTACACGGCCAGGAGCAGACCATCATCGTCGACACTGCTCGTCGACATGAGGGGGTCTTCGATTTCAAAATTGGGTTCTCCTGACCTTTAATCGCAAGGACTTCATTCGCCTGCATTTGTCCGGACAGGCCCACTCGGGGATCCAGGCATGTCGATTTGACCCGGATTTCCTTGCACTGGCACAACGCATCCATGGCTGCTTGCAAGAATCAGACGGCCTGGTAGGCAGGTTGCTGAAAGTGAATCGCAATGTGAGTGAAACATGAAAGTCGTCATCCTCATCTCCGGCCGTGGCAGCAATATGCAAGCCCTGTTGGAGGCTGGCCTGCCGGTCGAATTCGCCTGTGTCATCAGCAACAAGGCGGAGGCGAAAGGGCTGGAAATCGCCGCCGCGCATGGCGTACCCACGCGGGTGATGAGCCACCGCGACTATCCCGACCGCGCCACTTTCGACACCGCATTGGCCGCCGAGATCGACCGCCATGCGCCGGATCTGGTCATCCTTGCCGGCTTCATGCGGGTCTTGAGCGCTGCCTTCGTGCTGCATTACGAGCGCCGTCTGATCAACATCCATCCCGCCCTGCTGCCGGCCTTCCCCGGTCTGGACACGCATGCGCGCGCACTCGCAGCAGGGGTGAGGCTGCATGGCTGCACGGTGCATTTTGTTACCCAGGAAGTCGATTCCGGCCCTATCCTGGCGCAGGCAGCGGTGCCGGTGCTGCCCGAGGACACGCAAGAGTCGCTTGGCATGCGCGTACTGCACCAGGAACACCTCTTGTTTCCGATGGCGATACGCTGGCTGGCCGAAGGTCGCGCGAGCTTGGGTGAGCATGGCCGGGTCATCTACAGCGGCCTCTCCTGCCGCTCGGATTCGGCTCTGTCCTCACCCATGGAGTGAAGCATGCGCGCCCCCACCACGGCTGCACTGCTGATCCTGGTCCATTCCAGTTGGGCACTGCCGGCCGGCGACTCGCCAGCCCCACCAGCCACGGCCACGGCCGAGACCGTGTCCACGACACCGCTGGCCATCCGGCATCTGCCCGAGCACCTGCGGCTGCGTTTCGCCGTCCTCTATGGTGACGACGGCTTCAAGCTGGGCACCACCACCTACACATGGAAGGCGGCAGACGGCCGCTATAGCCTGATGAGCGTTGCCCAGGCAAGCGGCCTGGCCGCGCTGGTCATGAACGGCAACGTGGTCAACTCGAGCGAGGGGCGGATTACCCGCCAGGGCTTGATGCCGGAGCGCTTCTGGATCAGCCGCAAGAACGAACGCAAGGAATTCGCGCAATTCGACTGGCCCGGGCAGCGGCTGGAACTGCCAGAAGGCCGGGTCGAAGCCTTGCCCGCCCAGGCCCAGGATATCCTCAGCTTCGTGTTCCACCTGGCCATGACCGCTAGCAGCGGCACCTGGAACCTGGCGGTCAGCAACGGCAAGAACCTGAAAGACTATCGTTTTAGCGTGGTCGGGATCGAGCGCATGGAAGTCATGGGCAAGCCCGCCGACACCCTGCATCTCCAGGGTGTACACAAGAACGAGGGCAATACCGATGTCTGGCTGGGAATGAATGCTGGCTGGCTGCCGGTTCGCATACGCAACGTCGATGCCAAGGGCAAGACCATCGTCCAGAGCCTGTTGCAGATCCAGCGCTGATCAGCCTATCCCCAACGCTGCCCGCGTCTCCATGGCCACCTCAAGGGCTTCCTCAGCGCTGGCCGCGAGGCAGTTGTAGTGCCCCATCTTGCGCCCTGGGCGGGCTTGAGACTTGCCGTAGAGATGCAGTTGCACACCGGGGTGCCGTAGCAGTCTCGACCAGTCCGGCGGGGTGGCGCCGCGGTCTTGCCAGACATCGCCTAGCAGGTTGACCATCACCACCGGCGAGAGCAGGCGCGCATCGCCCAGTGGCAGGCCGCACAGCGCCCTGACCTGTTGCTGGAACTGGTCGCAGACCGTGGCATCCAGGGTGTAGTGGCCACTGTTGTGCGGGCGTGGCGCCATTTCGTTGAAGACGATGCGGCCGTCCTTCAGCACGAAAAATTCCACCGCCATCACGCCCACATACGCCAGTTCGCGCGCCAGGTGCGCGGCCATGTCGCGCGCCCGTTCGGCGAGCTCAGTGGGAATTCGGGCGGGAACGATGCTGATGTCGAGGATGCCGTTGCGGTGCTGGTTCTCCGCCACCGGGAAGAAGGCGATCTGGTCCTGCGCATTGCGCGCTAACACCACCGACACCTCGCGTTCCAGCGCCAGGAAGCCTTCCAGAAGACAGGGCACCTCTTTCAATTCCAGAAATGCGGCATTCAAATCCGCGAAAGAGTCGATGCGCACCTGGCCCTTGCCGTCGTAACCGAGACGCCGGGTCTTTAGCAAGGCCGGGGCGCCAATCGCCTCCCAGGCGGGCGCCAGATCGATCACGGTTTCGATGTTGGCAAACGGCGCGGTCTCGCAGCCGGAGTCGCGCGCATGGGTCTTTTCTTCCAGGCGATCCTGGGCCACGGCGAGGGCGGCGGCACTGGGTGCGACCAGACTATGCAGGGCCAAAATCTCAAGGCTCCGTGCGGGCACGTTCTCGAATTCGGTGGTGACCGCCTGGCACAGGCCGCCCATGCGAATCAAGGCCACGGCATCGCGATAATCCGCCTTGAGGTGGATGTCGGCCAGCGCTCCCGCAGGCGAGTCCGGGTCCGGATCGAGCACCACCACCTTGTAACCCATGACCATCGCGGCCAAGGTGAACATGCGGCCCAACTGGCCGCCACCCAACACGCCTATCGTTGCTCCTGGCAGGATCATGATCGTTCCTTCGGTAGGGCAGAGCACGGAGCGGTTCCGCCAGGGGTCGCGAGGGTTCGGATCATGAACTCTCCTCCGGCAGCGCCATATTCAGGACGCTCTCGGTCTGGCGCTGCCGGAACGCGATCAAGCGCTCGCGAATTTCCGGGAACTCGTTGGCCAGCATGGCCACCGCGAACAGCGCGGCGTTGGCCGCACCCGCTTCACCGATGGCGAAGGTGGCGGTGGGAATGCCCCTGGGCATCTGCACGATGGAGAGTAGCGAATCCATACCCTTCAAGGCGCGCGACTCCACCGGTACGCCCAGCACCGGCAGATGCGTCTTGGCGGCGGTCATGCCTGGCAGGTGGGCGGCACCGCCGGCACCGGCGATGATGCATTTGAGGCCGCGCCCGGCCGCGCTCTCGGCATACTGGAACAGCAGATCCGGCGTGCGGTGTGCGGAAACCACGCGCTTTTCGAAGGGAATGTCGAATTGGTTCAGGAGGAAGGCGGCATGGCGCATGGTGTCCCAGTCGCTCACGCTCCCCATGATCAGGCCAACGAGGGGTGTAGTCATGGCTATCGCTCAAAAAGGAAGTTGGGCTGCGGGTGCAGCGGCGAGGAGGAGGTGGCGGAACAGTTCCTGGATACGCCGCAGCGCGGCGGTGTCGTCGCCCTCGAAACGCAGCGTGAGCACAGGGGTGGTGTTGGAGGCGCGCACCAGGCCGAAACCGTCGTCATATTCCACGCGCAGGCCATCCAGGGTCATGACCTCGCGTGCCCCCGTAAAATCGGCAGTCTTAAGCAAGCCGGCCATCAGCGCCTGCGGCTCGCCTTCTTGCATCCTGATTTGCAGCTCTGGAGTGTTCACCGTGTCGGGAAGCGCGTGCAGGCAGGCATCAAGGTCGGGCTGCCGCGACAGGATTTCGAGCAGTCGAGCGCCGGTATAGAGGCCGTCGTCGAAGCCATACCAGCGCTCCTGGAAAAACACATGGCCGCTCAATTCACCGGCCAGCAAGGCGCCAGTTTCGCGCATCTTCGCCTTCATCAGGGAATGCCCGGATTTCCAGATCATGGGCCGACCACCGCGTTCGGTAATCCAGGCGTGGAGGTTTCGGGTCGATTTCACGTCGTAGAGGATCAGGGCGCCGGGGTTCCGCTCCAGCACATCGGCGGCAAACAGCATGAGTTGACGATCCGGAAAGAGGATGGCGCCGTTCCTGGCAACCACGCCCAGGCGGTCGCCATCGCCATCGAAACCCAGGCCAATTTCGGCATCGCCGCTACGCAGGCGGCCTGCCAGGTCGGACAGGTTCTCCGGTACGGAAGGGTCAGGGTGATGGTTGGGAAAGTGGCCGTCCACCTCGCAGAACAAGGCTTCCACCTCGCAGCCCAGTGCCCGAAACAGGGCGGGCGCGTAGGCGCCGGCCACACCGTTGCCGGCGTCGAGAAGTACCTTCATGGGGCGGGCAAGTTTCACGTCACCGACTATGCGCGCGAGGTACTCGGGGTAGATGTCGTATTGCTGGTATGCGCCGCGAACGATCCTGGTGCCAAAGTTGGCTGCCTCGATGCGCCGCCGCAGCCCCTGGATGGCTTCGCCAGACAGGGCGCTGCCCGCGATCACCACCTTCAAGCCATTGTATTCTGGAGGATTGTGCGAGCCAGTCAGCATGACCGCGCAAGCGCCGCCAAGTTGGTGGGTGGCGAAGTAGGCCATGGGCGTCGTCACCAGCCCCAGATCGATGACGTTGCCACCGCCATCCCGAATGCCCTCGGCCAGTGCCTGGCTGAATGCGGGGCCGGAGAGACGCCCGTCGCGACCAACGACGATGTCGCCGTAGCCTTGTGAGCGCGCCTGACTCGCCACGGCGCGGCCTATCAGTCCGACGAATTCGGCAGTCAGCGTGAGGCCCACGATGCCGCGGATATCGTAGGCCTTGAAGATTTCCGGCGGGAGCTTGCCCATGACCAGTCCAGGCAGTGAATGCCGCGCGATTATCTTTGATTTGCCGGCGCTACGCAGCATTTCGCTGGCACAAAAAAAGAGCGGCACCGGGAACCGGCGCCGCTTGAAAAACCGCCATTGCGGCGGTCAGGGAGGTACGATCGGGCTCTTGCCCGGCATTTTGATGAAAGCAATGTCTGTGCCCGCTAAGGAAATTTCGCGTGCCCTTTCAGATCAATTCATTACGCGAAAAACCCCCAGGAAGAAAATGTGGGGTTGGCGAAGTTTCGACGCTATTGGCATTATTTCGCCTATCTCTCTCATCGCTCAGCGCAGACCTAACGCCTGACCCTCCTCCCCGCTTACAATCGCAGCCCTCGCCTTCGGAGTCGTTGCCATGTCCCATTTTACCGCCCTCCTGGAAAAATACAGCAAGCCGGGGCCGCGCTATACGTCCTATCCCACCGCGCCTTATTTCCACAGCGGTTTCACCGAGGCGGATTGGGTCGAAGAGATCCGCGCCACCCAGGATCCCGCACGCGGAATCTCGCTCTACGCGCACATTCCTTTTTGCGACACGCTTTGCTACTACTGCGGCTGCAACATGGTCGCCACGGGCGATTACAACAAGGCCAGCGTCTACCTGGGCTTCCTGGAACAGGAAATGGACCGGGTGGCGGTGCTGACCGACCCGCGTCGCCAGGTGAAGCAACTGCACTGGGGAGGGGGCACGCCGACCTACCTCAAGCCGGAAGATATCCGTCGCCTGATGGGCATGATGAAGAGCCGTTTCAGCATCGCACCGGACGCGGAAATGGGCTGCGAGGCCGATCCGCGTGAATTGAGCCGGGAACACCTGGTTGCCCTGCGCGAGGCCGGTTTCAATCGCCTCTCCCTGGGCGTGCAGGATCTGGATGAACGGGTGCAGAAAGCGGTCAACCGGGTGCAGCCGGAAGAACTGATCCACACCGTCTACGGCTGGGCGCGCGAGCTCGGTTTTTCCAGCATCAACATGGACCTGATCGTCGGCCTGCCGCACCAGACCGTAGAGAGTTTTGCGCACACACTGGACCGCGTGTTGCCTTGGGCCCCGGATCGTTTCGCCATCTTCGCCTATGCCCATGTTCCCTGGATGAAAAAGCACCAGAAGCTGATCGCCGAGAGCGATCTGCCTAGCTTCGCCACCCGTCTCGATCTACAGCAATTGATCCATGAACGCCTCGAAGCGGCGGGTTATCTCAATGTCGGCATGGACCACTACGCCCGTCCCGAGGACGAGATGATCAAGGCGCAGGCGAGCAAGACCCTGTGGCGCAATTTCCAGGGCTACACCACGCACAAGGACTGCGACATCTATGCCTTCGGCGCCTCCAGCATCAGCCAGACTCCCAACACCTACATGCAGAACGAGAAGAACCTGAAAAAATATCAGGAATTGATCGGCCGGGGGGGGCTGGCGGTGGAGCGTGGACTCAAGCTCAATCGCGACGACCAGATTCGCCGTGACGCCATCACCCGTATTATGTGCGACCTGGAACTGGACAAGCCCGGCTTCGCCGCCGCCTGGAACATCGACTTCGACGCCTATTTCGAGGAAGCCCTGGTGGATTTGGTGCCCCTGGCTGCGGACGGCCTGGTCACCCTCGAACCCTCGCGCATCGTCGTCAACGACATCGGCCGCATGTTCCTGCGCAATATCGCCATGGGTTTTGACGGCTACCTCAAACAAGCCAGTCAGGACCAGCCACGCTACTCACGCACGGCCTGACACGCATAACCAGCAAGGCCCGCGGCCTCTCACAAGCGCCGCGATGAATCGATTTACAAAAAAGTCCGCGTCTTCGGCGCGCCGGCACCCATGCCGGCGTCTCCTCAAGGCAGGGAAACCGGCGAAATCGTGCCGGCCCGCATTACCCGCCCCAAGTACTCAGCTATCGGCAAGCGGCTTACTGACCAACTACGTCCCCGCGCATAGGCGCAATCAGACCGAGCAGTTCTTTTTGCTCCTTTCCCGGTACTTTGAAGGTGGTCAGCACTTTCACCAGATTGTCCGCCACCGCATCGAACTGTGCGTCTGTGATTTTCATGCCACGGTGAGCGGTTTTCATGTCGCGGCCGGTATAGGTGCAGGGACCACCGGTGGCTGCACAAAGTTGCTCTTTCAGTTTGACTCTGCAACCACCGGTGATGCCTCCATTCATACGCGCATCGGCCTGTGAAACCGCGATGAGCTCGTCTGTGGCGGCGTTAACGGCATCCCCCCCGCCCAGACGCCAGTAAAGGCTGGCGTTTTCCAATGTGACCGGCTTCTGGGCCGCGTAGAACATGGCCATGTCGTCCATGTCTTGTTGCGTCAGGCCTACCGAAAGAATATTCATCACCGGGTGGAAGCGTCGACCGGTTTTGAAATCCACCATGCTTTGTGTAAACCGTTGCGTGGCTTGTCCGGCCAGTCGCGCGCTAGGATAAGCGGCGTTGCCATCGACACCGTGGCAGCCGGAACAGAACATGGACTTGGCTGAGCCTGCCTGGGCACTGCCGGCTGCGGCAACGGCCACGCTCGCCAGGAGTATGCCTATGCCGACCAGGCTGGAAATCAGACGCGTACGTTTCATTGTGAACTCCTTGATTGATTACACGACCCCGACTGGAGGCGCGAGACCACCGTGCAGCAAGCCGGATGTGGGCATCCGTTGTTTTGCCGCGCCGACACCCCATGCGCAGGATATTCGGATACTTTGATCTTAGGCAGTGGTTAAACATCGGTTTACTTGTGGGTTATTTACTACGCTGGTGACTGCGTCATTGCGCACACGAGGGGACTACGTGTACGCACGAATCCGACGGGGCGCACTTAGCCGCCGTGGAAGGCTGTGCCAGTGTTTATCGTTCCCACGCTCCAGCGTGGGAACGCAGATTTGGACGCTCCAGCGTCCCGACCTAAAGCAAGGCCATGAGCCGAAGCCGATATGTCATCCTGGAACCGGATAAGCCGCATTTCCT
>CAISDD010000495.1 GCA_903883985.1 uncultured Pseudomonadota bacterium
CAAGGCAACACCGTATCACCAGCACCAACTCGCTGTTGATTACGCCGCACCACGAATCGGCTTGACCACCGCATCGCTCGGCACCGTCGAGCAATACACAGCCCACTCCGCCATCAATGCGGCACGCTTGGCAAACTGCGAACCGCGCTGATAGGCACGCTCGACTGCATCCGGCAACTGGTGCGCCAGCGCGTGTTCAGCAACCTCACGCGGGTAATTGGTAGTCTCAGCCGCCCACATGCGGAAACTGCTGCGGAAGCCATGAACGGTGATGCCTTCGCCGTTGGCATCCGCCCAGACAGGCTTGTCGTCGCCATTCATGCGCCGGATCACGGCAGTCAGCGACATATCCGACAAGGGCTGGCCTTTCGTGCCGGCGAACACGACTTCAACATCCTTCTCTTTTGGCAACGACTCCAGCAATGCGAGTGCGGCATCACTCAGAGGAACTTGATGTTCTCGTTTAGCTTTCATGCGCTCAGCCGGAATCGTCCAGAGCTTGCCGGCAGTATCGAATTCGGCCCATTGAGCGCCGCGCACTTCACCGGAGCGGCAAGCCGTCAGGATGGCGAACTCGACCGCGCGGGCAGATACACCCTCACGCGCTCTCAGAGCCGACATGAACGAGCCGATGCGCGGCCACGGTAACGATGGATGGTGCTTCGTCCGGCTGGTCTTGCTGATGGTGGCCAGCAGGTTGTCAAGGTGGCCTTTCCACCGCGCCGGATTCTCGCCGGTACGGTAACCGCTGGTGGTCGCCCAACCCAGCACGGACTCAATACGCCCGCGCAGGCGGCTGGCTGTTTCGGTCTTGCTCTCCCAAATGGGCGAAAGGCATTTCACGACCAAGCCGGTGTCGATCTCGGCCACGGGCAAATGACCGAACACCGGGCTGGCGTAAGTGTTGAGTGTGTTTGTCCATTGGTCGCCATGCTTGGCGTTTTTCCAGCCCGCCTTGTGCGCCAGGATGTACGCCTTGGCGCACTGGTCGAATGTCATCATCTTGGCACTGGCCAGCGCGGCGGCGATCTGGTTTTGCTTCTTGGCCGCCAAAGGATTGATGCCGTCGATAAGCAACTTCCTCGCATCCAGCGCCTTCTGCCGCGCCTCGGCCAGACTCACGGTATGTGTCGGCCCCAGTCCCATTCCGAATGGCTTACCGGCCACCATGTAACGAAACAGCCAAGACTTTGCGCCGGTGGTGGTGATCTGAAGTGTCAATCCGCCACCATCGCCGTACAGCCCTGGCTTGGTGAGCTTGGTAACTTGCAGTGCTGAAAGTCGTTGCTGTTGGCGTGCCATGCTATCCGCTCCACTATCAAAGTGACTATCAAACTATAGCCGGATTTAACGGGATTGTATAGGATTATCTTGGACGCTGATATTCGGCAACTTATTGATATGCAAGCTACTTTATGGATAATACCGGATTACTAAGGACTACTATGAGGCGGACGCCCTCTCCGCCAATAACATCATCAAAGCCCATGATTCTATGGGATTTTTTGTTTTTCAGGAGATTCGGGGTCAGGTCTTGCAATGACGCATATGTGCTAATGCAAGACCTGACCCCCGAGGTGCCCCGCCGCCATCACCAAGGCGCAGGCCACCTTCGATGCCTTGCTGGCTAGCGCCTTCGCGGCAGTTGCCTGATGCCCGCTCCCTTTTGCCTGCCCCCTTACCTGTCCGCCCGCTCCGCCACCGAAACGGTAGCGGCCTGCCAGCGCCTGCTTGAATCCGATGACGCGGCGATGGTGGACGCCAAGCGGCTTCGCTTTGCCGACCCCTTTGGTCTGGCCATGCTGGGGGCGACTTTCCATATGGTTCGGGATCAGGGCCGCGCCGTCGGTGTCTGCGGACTGAGTTCAGACATGGCCGGCTACCTGAGCCGCATGGATGTCTTCGAGGGCGTGGAACTGGTCGGATGCGCTCCGCGACCGACAGAACGACATGACCGTCGGGACGCCTTGGTGGAATTGACCTTGTTGGACAAGCAGGGCGGCGTGGATGATGCGGCGTATCGACTGGCGACTGTCTTGGCGGGCACCGACCCGGGAGAGCCGCCAGATGAAATGAGCGGCTTCACCGCCTATGACCGCCTTGTAGAGCCGATTCAGTATGCTTTGAGCGAGCTGCTGGAAAACGCCATGACCCACGCACGCCGGCAGGGGTTCCGCTATGCCAGCGTTTGGGTGGCGTGCCAGTATTACCGAAATGGATTGATCCGGCTAGGCGTGGTCGATAACGGTTGCGGGTTTCTGGAGACTTTACGCGCCCATCCTGACCTCCGGCGGGAAACCCACCATGAAGCCATCCTGATAGCGCTTCGGCCGCGGATCAGTTGTAACCGCGATTTGCGCTTGGGGCTGGATTCCGTCAATCAAGGCGTGGGCCTGACCACAACCAGCCGAATCGCCGGACAGGCGGGGGGCGGTTTGGTCATCGTCAGTGGCAATGCGTTTCATAGCACGACAGGGGGAAGCGGGATTTTGGGCTGCGCCGCCGAGTGGCAAGGGGTGGCGATAGCGATGGAATGTCGCCGTGACCGACTGCCAAATGTCCGGGTGCGAGAACTACTTCCTCCCCTTGATGCCTTAACTTCTGTTAGATTGCGATTCGAGTAGTCAGGTTTCCATATTCTGTTGGTTCTGGTAGATTGTCCGGCCGAGGCGGAGATACCCATGAACTCCCACATTTTGCTTACGAAATACGCACGCGGCCACCTTGTTGGTGCGCGGGTGACGGCTATGCCTCTGCGTGAGCAAGTGGAGGGCGTTCTCTTGCAAGGGGGCGAGGTCGTGTTCGACTTCACGGCAGTGGAGGCCACGCAATCCTTCATTGATGAGTTGATTGGGGTGCTGATCCTGCGCCATGGTCCGGATGTGCTGGATCGTCTGATCTTCAAGTCCTGCTCGGATGACGTGCGCGCCATCATAGAATTTGTCGCCGCTGATCGTTGTGATCAATACATCAAGACCCACACCCACTGACGAATTGAAAGCGGGATTCGGGGTCAGGTCTTGCAATGACGCATATGTGCTAATGCAAGACCTGACCCCCGTGACCCCCCGGGGAGATTGGAAATCAGGCGTCGTTTATATAATGCGACGATGAATAATCCTGATGATGACCCGTGGATTCGCAACGGGATTCGGGGTCAGGTCTTGCAATGACGCATATGTGCATATGTGCATATGTGCTATTGCAAGACCTGACCCCCGTGACCCCCCCTCGGCACAATCGCCAAG
>CAISDD010000496.1 GCA_903883985.1 uncultured Pseudomonadota bacterium
CGCTCTGCTGCGAGACATCGATCGCCTGCTTATGGAAGAAACCGGTCTGCCCGTGATCGTCGCGGAGGATCCCCTCACCGGTGTGGTTAGTGGGTCCGGCCGCGCACTGGAAGAGATGGATCGCCTCTCCACGGTGTTCACGAACGACTAATCGAAGCAGGTACAAGGTGCAAGGCGCAAGGCGCAAAGCCAAAGGAAAGCCCTGGTTTTCCTTGAATCTTGCCCCTTGCTCCTTTCATCTGTAATTCCACATGCTCCATACGCCGCAAGCCCCTCTGTTCGTTCGAGAAATGGGGCTGCCCACGCGGTTTTCCCTGTACGTACTGGTCTGCCTGGTATTGCTCGCCATGGACGCGCGCTATTCGGCCCTGGCCTGGCTGCGCGGCGGTCTCAATACGGCGCTGTATCCGGTGCAGCAGATTCTGGCCAAGCCATGGGAATGGAGCCAGGAGGTATCCGGCTTCTTCGTCGCCCACGGGGAACTCAGGCACGACAACGAACGCCTGCGTGCGGAACGCGACCGCATGCGCATAACCCAACAGGATCGCGCGACCCTGGTGGCCGAGAACAACACCCTGCGACGACTCCTGTCCTTGCCGGCGCGTGCCGATTCTGTGCCGCACGTGGCGGAGATCGTGCAAACCCTGCCCAGCCCGTTCTCGCGCAAGGTGATCATCAATCGTGGATTTTTGCAGGATTTGCAGGCCGGCTGGCCAGTGGTCGATGCGACCGGCCTGGTGGGGCAGGTGACGCGCAGCGACCCTTTGACTTCCGAAGTGACCTTGTTGACCGACAACAACCAGGGAGCACCCGTGCAAATCCTGCGCAACGGCCTGCGCCTGATCGTCTCCGGAACCGGGTCGGACCGCCTGCTGGAGGTTCGCTTCCTTGACATGCATGCCGACATCCGTGAGGGCGACCTGTTGTACACCTCGGGCATAGACGGCACCTATCCAGCCGGCATACCGGTGGCGCAAGTAGTCAAGACCGAACCGCCGCGCAATACCCCGTTCGCGCGGGCCTATTGCCGCCCTCTGGGCGGCGTCGGCAGTTATCGCCACGTGGTAGTCCTGAAACCAGCCACGCGCAGACCATGATGCCCCGTTTCTCGGCCACGAGTGCCCGCCCGCTGTTGCCTCAGGGCGCCGAACTGGCCATGCCACCCTCACAACTCAAGGTCGTGGCCTCGCTGTTCGCCGCACTTTGCCTCACCTTGTTGCCGTGGGCGGACGAGCTTCGATGGCTGCTGCCCGATTTCACACTGATGGTTCTGCTCTACTGGTGCATCCATGCACCGCGCCTGACCGGGCTGGGCATTGCCTTCATGCTCGGCATGGTTACCGACGTAGCGCAAGGGCTGCTGCTGGGGCTGGATGCGCTAGCCTACTGCGCCGCAGCCTTCGTCGCCCTGTCGGTGCATAAACGGCTGGAGGGATTTGATCCCCCGCGCCAGACCATGCAGATCGCACCACTGTTGCTGGGCAAGGAGGCCCTGGTGCTGACACTGGGCATGGCTTTTGGCCGTACTGCGGCCGACTGGCGCTACATGGCAGCGGGCCTGGTCGCTGTGTCGCTCTGGTTGCCTCTGGCCATGCTGCTCGATCACCTGACCGGCCGACCCGCCCTCGACGCGGAGCC
>CAISDD010000497.1 GCA_903883985.1 uncultured Pseudomonadota bacterium
GATCTTCAATAGCGCCAACTTCTCGAGTATTGCGACCGACGCCAAGGGCGTCATCCAGATCTTCAACGTCGGTGCGGAGCGCATGCTGGGCTACACGGCGGCGGAGGTGATGAACAAGATCACTCCGGCCAACATCTCCGATCCCCAGGAAGTCATCGCCCGCGCCCAGGCCTTGAGCGCCGAGCTCGGCACACCTATCACGCCGGGCTTCGTAGCCCTGGTGTTCAAGGCCTCGCGCGGCATCGAGGATATCTATGAACTGACCTATATCCGCAAGGATGGCAGCCGCTTCCCAGCGGTGGTGTCGGTCACCGCCTTGCGCGATGCCCAGGACGCCATCATCGGTTACCTCTTGATCGGCACCGACAACACGGCAAGAAAGCAGGTTGAAGCGGAACAGAAGAAACTCGATCAACGCCTGCGCGATTATCAGTTCTATACGCGATCGCTCATCGAATCCAATATCGATGCGATCATGACCACCGATCCCGCTGGCATCATCAGCGACGTCAACAAGCAGATGGAGGCACTCACCGGCTGCACCCGGGACGAACTGATAGGCGCCCCGTTCAAGAGCTACTTCACCGACCCGGAGCGGGCCGAGGCCGCCATCAAACAGGCGCTGAGCGAAAAGAAGATCACCGACTACGAACTCACCGCCTGCTCCAGGGACGGCAAGGTGACGGTGGTGTCCTTCAATGCCACTACCTTCTACGACCGGGACAGGCGCTTGCAGGGCGTATTCGCCGCAGCCCGGGACGTCACGGAACGCAAGCGCCTGGACCAGGTGCTACAGGAGAAGAATGTAGAACTGGAAGGCTCCAAGTTTATGGCGGAAAAGGCTAATCTCGCCAAATCCGAGTTTCTTTCCAGCATGAGCCACGAGTTACGCAGCCCGCTCAACGCGATCCTCGGCTTCACCCAGTTGATGGAGTCCGATGAGCCACCGCCGACGCCCTCTCAGACGGAGAGCATCGCCCAGATTTTGCGGGCGGGGTGGCATCTGCTGAAGCTGATCGACGAGATACTCGACCTTGCCAAGGTGGAATCCAGGCAGGTTCCCATGTCTGAGGAACCGGTGTCCCTGGAGGAAGTCATGCTCGAATGCCAGGGTATGATCGAGCCGCAGGTGCAGCAGCGTGGTATCCACATGCATTTCCCCCGCTTCGATACCCCCCGTTTCGTTCTGGCTGATCGAACCCGGGTGAAGCAGGTTCTTCTCAATCTGCTATCCAACGCGATCAAGTACAACATCAAGCAGGGCACGGTGGACGTGCAATGTACCGAGAACGCGGGACATGTGCGTGTGAGCATTCGAGACACGGGGGCAGGGCTGCATCCGGAGCAACTGGAGCAATTGTTCCAACCCTTCAATCGTCTCGGACAAGAGGCGGGTGGCGAAGAAGGCACCGGCATCGGCCTGGTCGTGGCCAAGCGGTTGGTGGAATTGATGGGAGGAGTGATCGGCGTGGACAGCCGTGTCGGCGTGGGCAGCGTATTCTGGTTCGAACTCATCTCGGTATCCGAACCGGCACTTTTTCCGGGAGAGCAGGAAATAGTCGCTTCGGGCCTGACCCAGATGGCTAGCGTCGCGCGGCAGATCACCCTGCTCTACGTGGAGGACAATCCGGCGAACCTGAAACTGGTGGAGAAGATCATCGCTCGCTACCCCGATATGCGCCTGTTGACCGCAGTAAACGGCCTCGACGGCATTGAGATCGCACGCGCCTCCCAGCCGGACATCATCCTCATGGACATCAACTTGCCCGGCATCAGCGGCATCGAGGCGATGAATATCCTGCGCCAGGATAGATCGACGGCGCATATCCCCGTGCTGGCCATCAGTGCAAATGCCATGCAGCGGGACATCGATAAAGGCATGGAAGCCGGCTTTTCCCGCTATCTCACCAAGCCGATCAAAATCAACGAATTCATGGAAGCCCTGGAAGCAGTGTTGAAAGTTTCCCAAACTCCACACATCCCGTTACCCGGGGAAACTCGCGACGCTGGATGATGATAGACAATGTCGCCATTTTCAAAGCCAGAATCCTGGTCGTGGACGACATGGAGACCAACGTCCAGTTGCTCGTGCGGATGCTCGTCAGCGCTGGTTACTCCGCGGTCACCTCCTGCATGGACCCCCGTGCGGTTTGCACGCTACACAGCCAACACGCGTACGACCTCATCTTGCTGGACCTGATGATGCCCGGCATGGATGGATTCCAGGTCATGGAGGGACTCAAGGAAATTGCACCGGACGGCTACCTTCCGGTGCTGGTCGTCAGCGCGCAACCGGGAGAGAAGCTGCGCGCCCTCCAGTCCGGCGCCAAGGACTTCATCAGCAAGCCGTTTGCGCTGGCCGAGGTGCTGGCGCGGGTTCACAACATGCTGGAAGTGCGCCTCCTGCACCAGGCGTTGCAGCTTGCAAACGACGTGCTGGAGCAACGGGTGCAGGAAAGGACGACCGATCTCCAGGATAATTATCTGGAAACCATTTTCATCATGACGCGGGCGGCCGAACACAAGGACGATGACACCGGCGCCCACGTGCAGCGCATCAGTCATTACGCCAGCGCCCTTGCCAGGTTGCTGGGGCAGGACGAAGACTTCATCGACAGGATGTTCTTCGCCAGCCCTATGCATGACATCGGCAAGATCGGCATCCCAGACCATGTCCTGCTGAAGCCGGGTGGTTTCACGCCGGAGGAATGGGAGATCATGAAGGGGCATGCAGCCATGGGTGCGGTCATCCTTGGCAATGGCAAGTCGCGCTATCTGAAGATGGGCGCCGAGATCGCGCTCAATCACCACGAGCGCTGGGACGGCAGCGGATATCCTCATGGCAAGCGGGGTGAGGAAATCCCGCTGACCGCACGCATCATGAATATCTGCGACATCTACGATGCCCTCAGAAGCAAACGCCCCTACAAGCCCGCTTTCGACCATGAGAAGGCCGTGGACATTCTCACGCAGGGAGACGGTCGCACCCAGCCGGAGCATTTTTCTCCGCCCATACTGGCTGTGTTCCAGAAAAATCACCTGTTGTTCCGCGATATTTTCGAGTTTCACTCAGCGCAGCCAAGCTAACGCTGATGCCCCCTCTGGGAGTAGCGAACGCCTCGCGCTGCTGCCGATGATTTCCAGGATGGTTTCGATCTTTAGTTCGCACTCCAGGCTTGGCAGGTAAGTCATCGCCGCATCGTTCCCGAGGAGAAACCCAACGACACCGCCATTGTTGGGCTACAGCGCAACCCGCCTAATCCAAGCTGCTCGAATTCGTTCGTGGCTACGGGCTTGAATGCCTGTAGCCAATTCGTTGCTCGTAAACGCAGGCCGGCGCGCCGTGCTACTCTTACGCCCATGCTCAGTTACCGCCACGCCTTTCACGCCGGCAATCATGCCGACGTACTCAAACACACCGTCCTGATCGCGCTGCTCGACCACCTGAATCAGAAGGACAAACCCTGGTTATTCGTTGACAGCCATGCCGGGGCGGGCATCTACGATCTGCAAGGCGATTACGCTCGCAAGAATGCGGAGTACGAAGGCGGAATCGGCCGTCTGTGGGAGAGAGCCGACTTGCCGCCGCTGCTGGCCAGCTATGTCGAACTGGTGCGCGGCCTCAATCCGGCGGGTAAGTTGCGCCTCTATCCCGGCTCGCCTTGGTGTGCGCGGGCCTGCGCTAGACCTTCCGACCGCTTGCGCCTGTTCGAGTTGCACGGCAGCGACCATCGTCTGCTCGCCAGCACCTTCAGCGAGGCCGGTCGGCAGGTGAGGATCGAGGAGGCGGACGGCTACGATCGCCTGAAATCGGCCCTGCCGCCACCTTCTCGCCGCGCCCTGGTGCTGATCGACCCGCCCTACGAGGAAAGGCGAGACTACCCACGCACCGTGGAAGCGTTGAAGGACAGCCTCACACGTTTTCCCGGCGGCACCTACATGGTGTGGTACCCGCTACTGCAGAAGCCGGATGCGCGCCAGTTGCCTTCTCGCCTCAAGGCTGCTCGCCCGCCTGGTTGGCTCAACGTGACGCTCAGCGTGCAATCGCCCGCGAAAGAGGGCTTCGGCATGCACGGCAGCGGCCTCTATATTGCCAATCCGCCCTGGACCTTGCCTGCCCAACTGGAAGCCACGCTTCCCTGGCTGGTGAAGACACTGGGCGTGGACGCGGGTGCCGGCTACACGCTGGAGCACGTGATTGCGTGAGTCACGACGCAGGCACCGTACCTCCCCCCCTTGGAAAAAGGGGGGTCTGTTGAAATCCCCATGACCTTCCTTTACCAAAGGGGGACTGCTCCGCTCGCCTCCTGGAGCCGTACCCTGTTCAGCCGCCGCGACTTCCTCATCACCTCCGTCGGTGGCCTGGCCACCCTGTTCGCTCCAATCGGCTCGCTCGCCGTCAGTGCCGATCCCTGGCCGGTCCTGGCCGCAGTTCAGGATCATCTGTTTCCCTCCGAGTCTGGGGCGCCGGGGGCGAGGGAAATTCAGGCGCTTGCCTACCTGCAAGGCGTGCTGGCCGACCCGGGGGGCGAGCCGGAGACGCAGCGCTTCCTCCTGATGGGCGTGGACTGGCTGGAAGACCTGGCACGGGGGCGCTACCAGGCTTCTTTCGTCGATCTCGCCGCGGTTCGGCGGGAACGCTTGCTGCGGCAGGTGGCGGCCTCCGAACAAGGTGAAAACTGGCTCTCCACCTTGCTGCTTTACGTTTGCGAAGCGCTGCTCGCCGACCCGGTCTACGGTGGCAATCCGGACGGCATAGGCTGGGCCTGGCTGGCGCATCAACCGGGGGTTCCCAGGCCGGTGCCGGACAAGCGGTATGGGATGTTGAAGCGCTGATGGGGGATGCGCTTCGCTTATCCACCCTACAGATCAAAAGATTTCGATGGGTTTAACGAGTGGTGACTTTGATGCCGTCATCATCGGCAGCGGCGCCGGCGGAGGGGCAGTGGCCTGGCGTTTGACGCAGGCGGGCAAACGCGTCCTGGTGCTGGAGAAGGGGCCGTGGTTTACCGAAATGGATTATTTCAAGGATGAGCTGGCTTGTTGTCGGCGCAGCGTCTACACGCCGGATTTGCGCGAGGAACGGCATGTCATCGAGGAGCGCGCCGGGCGCGGCTGGAAAGCCACGCCCACCAACGTGTCGGGCTGGGATTTCTGGAACGGTAATGTGGTGGGCGGCTCCAGCAATTTCATGTCCGGTTTCTTTCATCGCCTGAAACCAGTCGATTTCAGATTGCGCTCCGAGTTCGGCCCGATTCCCGGTGCTAACGTGGTCGATTGGCCGATGGCCTACGCAGATTTGGAGCCCTATTACGCCCTGGTGGAAAGCGTGGTGGGCATCTCCGGCGTGGTGCGGGACCATCCATTCCTGGAGCCGCGTTCCACCCCGGATTTTCCATACCCACCCACCGCCGAGCACCCGGTTTCCGCCTGGATAGATGCCGCCTGTGGGCGGCTAGGCTACCGTTCTCTGCCCTTGCCGCGAGCGGTCCTGTCCGAACCCCGGGGCAAGCGGCGATCCTGCGAGTATTCCGGCTATTGCGGCAGTTACGGCTGTTCCAGCGGCGCCAAGGGTGGCGCCCGCGCCGCCTTGCTGGACGACGCCGTGGCCAGTGGCCGTTGCACCATCCTCCCGCACAGCCAGGTATTCCGCCTGGTCAGCGACGCGATGGGCCAGGTGGCTGCGGTGGAATACTTCGATCGGCAGGGGAAGCGGCAGCGGGTGAGCGGCAAGGCCTACGTGCTTGCCTGCCAGGCCATCGAGACTTCCCGTCTCCTGCTTTCCAGCCCAGGTCCGCGCCACCCCCATGGCCTGGGTAACGGCCATGGCCAGGTCGGGCGCAACCTGATCTTCTCTGCCGGTGGGGTCAGCCACGGGCACTTGAACTATGAAGAACTTGGCCCGGAGCGGGCGAACGAGGCACGGGTGGTCGGCCCCTTCCTCAATCGCACCCTGCACGACTGGTATGTGATCGACGACCCCGATCTAGGCCGTATCAAGGGCGGCGTGCTCGATTTTCTCATGGGCCATCCCAACGTGGTGTCGCGTGCTGCGGCGCAGCGCCGCGACGAGGAAGGGTCTCTGGTCTGGGGCTTCCCCTTCAAACGCCGTCTCGAGGCCGCGATCCGTGGCGAGGCGCACATCGACTGTGAAGCCTTCGCCGACTGGTTGCCCACCGACAATGGACGGATCGGCCTGGATCGCAAGGTCAAGGATAAGTGGGGGCGTCCGGTGGCGCGCATCCGCCTGGATCCCCATCCCCATGACCTGAAGGTGGGCCGCTATCTGGCCGAACGCGGCGCGAACGTGCTGCGGGAATTGGGGGCGAGAGACGTGACCGTGGGCGTGTCCGCCAACCCGCCGCAAAACCTGGTGGCTGGCGGTTGCCGCTTCGGCCACGACCCGAAACACTCCGTGCTGGACCCGGATTGCCGCATGCATGGCGTCACCAACCTGTTCGTCGCCGATGCCAGCTTCATGCCCACCGGTGGCAGCGTGCCCTACACGTGGACAATCTACGCGAACGCATTGCGGGTCGCGGACAAGATCGCCGCGCAATGGTAGGTCGGGTTAGGCGCGGTTTTTGCGCCGTAACCCGACATGCGATGTGCGGTCGACTACCGGCGGCAGCGTGCCCTATACGTGGACGTTGGACAGCTCAGTTTGCGCCGGAAAACTGGATGGCAAAGTATTTTCCGGCATCACTTTAAGTAATGTCGCGTAACTCATTTTGCCTTCATTAAGCTGCCGGCGCAGGCCCTCATCCCCGGCCCTTCCCCCGGAGGGGGAAGGGGGTGGAACCCTCACCCTTCGGGAGAGGGCAGGGTGAGGGGCCCGGTGGCAAACCAAATCAGTTTCGCAGCCGGGTAGGGTGGGCAAACGGCCTTATCGTTTGCCCACCCTACACCCCTACCAAGCGACACGCTGGTCGAATTCGTAGCAAGCGTAGGTTGGGC
>CAISDD010000498.1 GCA_903883985.1 uncultured Pseudomonadota bacterium
AAGCGAGTTCGTCGAGCAGTTGGCGACGGGCAAGAAGAAGCGAAAGTAGACACGGAACAAGCCGGCGCGGCGGCGGTTACTCTCCAGGGCTTCCCGGCCCCCGCGCGACAGGGACTCGAACAGGCATCGAGACCCCCACGTCCTCCCGTCCTGGAGGATGCACGAACGTGGCGCAAGCCATGTTCTTCTGCCTGATGGATAGACAAGAGCCCGCTTTGTGCGGGCTCTGGGCTTTGAAGGGGGGCGTGCAGCTAGAATCACACGAAAAAAATCGAAGCAGACCGATGCACAAGCTCTCGTCGTGGAAATTTCCATCCGCCTCGCCGGTTGCGATCACACCCGGCATGACGTCGGCACCCACTGGTTCGTCTCAACCGCACTGAGAGCTGCAGAACAACAGCCATGAACGTCTTCCAGACCCACGCCCACATCGTTTCGGACTATGCGACGTATATCCGCAGCTTCCTGAAGATTGCAGACCCCAAAATTCTCGAAGTGGTGGAGGGGGAGCTTAACCAGGGCAAGTTGTGGCCGGAGCCGTTGCTACAGTTCAACCCTGCCTTCGAGAGTGGAGGTGGTCTCGACGATCTTGCCTCGGATGGCACGCTACACCCGGACATTCGGGACATTTTCCAGGGTTACTCCCTGTATCGGCATCAAGTCGACGCCATCAAGCTGGGCACCGCCGGCAAGGATTTCATCGTTACGTCCGGCACGGGTTCCGGCAAGTCGCTGACCTACATCGGTTCGATCTTCCATCACCTGTTGTCCAACCCAGGTGCCCAGGGCGTGGTGGCAGTCGTGGTGTACCCGATGAATGCCCTCATCAACTCCCAGTACGCGGAGTTCGAGCGCTATCAAAAGAACTACGAGGAGGCCACCGGCAAGCCGTTCCCCATCACATTTGGCCAATATACCGGGCAGGAAGGCGAGGACAAACGCGCGGCCATGCGTGAGAAGCCCCCGCAGATCCTGCTGACCAACTACATGATGCTGGAGTTGTTGCTTACCCGACTGCGTGAGCGGCCTATCAGGGATGGCATCTACCAGAACCTGCGATTCCTGGTTTTCGATGAACTTCATACCTACCGAGGCAGGCAAGGTGCTGACGTGGCCATGCTCATACGGCGCATACGTGCCCAGTGCGGCAAGCCGGTGGTTTGTATCGGCACTTCCGCAACGATGGTCTCGGTGGGTTCCCTGGCCGAACAGCGTGTCGAAGTGGCGAAAGTGGCGACCATGCTGTTCGGTAAACCTTTCGCACCGACTCAGATCATCAACGAGACACTCGACCGTTCGCTGGCCTACCAAGGTCTATTACCCGCCGAGTCAGAACTGGCAAACGCCATAGCAGCCGGCATCAATCCGGAATCGGACATCTCGCAACTCAAGGCCCACCCTGTCGCAATCTGGCTGGAAAACCAGGTGGCGCTCGAAGATCGAGATGGCGTGTTGTTCAGAGGTAAACCCCGTCGGGTATCTGCAATTGTCACAGACCTGGCCGCCGCCTCCGGCGAGTCATCAGACAACTGCCGCAAGCACCTCGAAGCCCTGCTCCAGTGGATCAGCCTGGCCAATCAACGTCTGCAAGACGCTGGCCAGCGTTACACCCTGCTGCCTTTCAAACTTCATCAGTTCATCTCTCAGACCGGCTCGGTCTACACCACCCTCGACCAGGATGAGAACCGCCACATCACCCTGGAGCCGGGGGTCTATCTCAAGGATGACGCCGACAAGAAACCGATCTTCCCCAACGTCTTCAGCCGTGCTAGCGGCCATGCCTTCATTTGTGTCTCCCGTGTCGGCGACAGACTGGAGCCGCGCGAATTTCGCGAGCTATCCGAGGACGATGAGGAAACCACCGACGGCTATCTGATCGTCGGTGACGAAGTCTGGGATCCGCTCGAAGACATGGAACTCCTGCCCGAGTCCTGGTTCCGCGTGACCAAATCGGGTCCGGTGCCGGACACGCGCAAGAAAGCCTTCTTCCCGACCAAGCTCTATTTCGACGAAACGGGGCTCTGTTCCGAGAGCAAGGCCATGAAGTGGTGGGGCTGGTTCATGAAGGCGCCGCTGCTGTTCGACCCGACTGGCGGAGTGTTCTACGACACCAAGACCAACGAAGGCACCAAGCTCACCAAGCTGGGCAGTGAAGGACGCAGCACCTCCACCACCATCACCGCCTTCTCCATCCTCAACCAACTGGATGACGCGGGCTATCGCCAACAAGACCAGAAGCTCTTGAGCTTCACCGACAACCGCCAGGATGCCGCGCTCCAGGCCGGCCATTTCAATGACTTCGTTCAGGTCGTGCGCCTGCGTGCAGGCATCCGTAAGGCGTTGGAGCTGGCATCG
Organism: uncultured Pseudomonadota bacterium; assembly: GCA_903883985.1. Lineage (GTDB taxonomy): Bacteria > Pseudomonadota > Gammaproteobacteria > Burkholderiales > Thiobacillaceae > PFJX01. The sequence continues at coordinate 2,356 of CAISDD010000498.1, forward strand.
GGTAATACGCTGAATTTCGCCAACATCGGCGAAGCCGTTCGCCTGGCTTTGAATCTGCCGTTCTTGGACTTCGCCAACAAAAACGAAGAACCCACACTCGCGCCGGTCAAGCGCAACTACGAACAGTGTTTTCAGGAGTACCTGGTTTACCGTGCCATCGCTGACCTGCGTCGGAGCTGGCGCATTGTCCTGCCCAACCTTGAGCAATGCGCGTTGCTCAGCATCGACTACGCGGACCTGGACGAGATCGCCGCCACCGATGAGTTCTGGCGGGTCATGCCCCTGCTGAATCAGTTGGATCACGCCCAGCGCCGGGACTTCATCGTCACCATCCTGGATTTCTTTCGCCTCGAATTTGCCATCGAAAGTGAGAACTACCTCACGCAATCCCGCATCAAGGAAAACGAAAAAGAGTTCCGCGAGATGCTGCGCAGCCCCTGGACGCTGGATCGCAACGAGGAACTACGGGAACCCTTCTTCATACGTCTCGACCCGCTCCACAAGTCTGCCCGGATGTCGTCCAAGAGTATGGGGCCGGCCAGTGCCCTGGGTAAGTTCATCAAGCTCTACGTTCGCCAACGAGCAGAGGAATTGGATCTGACGGACATCAACCTCAAGGGTGACAACTACCGCCTCTTCATCCTCAAACTGATGTACATGTTGGAACAGGCCGATTACCTGAAGTCCCAGGTGGCGCGGAATGAGAAGAACGAGGAAGTCCCCGTCTACCGCCTACGGCTAAAGAAACTCATCTGGAAGCTCGGCGACGGCAAGACCGTCAAGGCCGACGTCATCAAGCAGCGTTTCTACAAGGATCAGGCGCCACGACCCAACGAGTTCTTCCAGACCCTGTACCAGCGCGATTTCGCCAAGACCAAGCGCCTGCGTGGTGAGGATCATACCGGCCAGCTCGGCACCGAAACCCGCATCGAGCGGGAAGAGCTTTTCCGCCAAGGCCAGATCAGCGCCTTGTTCTGTTCACCCACCATGGAATTGGGTATTGATATCGGCGGGCTCAGTGTCGTCCACCTGCGCAATGCGCCGCCCAATCCGGCCAATTACGCCCAACGCGCCGGGCGGGCTGGCAGAAGCGGGCAGGGCGCGCTGATCTTTACCTACTGCTCCAGTTACGCCCCCCACGACCGCCACTATTTCAAGGAACAGGAAGCCTTGGTGGCGGGCGCGGTTATGGCGCCCCGGCTGGACCTGTGCAACCGGGAATTGCTGGCTTCTCACCTCAATGCCTTGGCCGTTTCCCGCCTGGGCCTGCCCGGCTTGGAGGGCGGCAATGGTCTTAGCCCCTCCATCATGCGGCTGGTGGTGGATGACAACGACAAACTGCCGTTGGCTTCCGAGGTTCGCGCCGGCCTGGATATTTCACCGACCCAGTTCAGCGAACTCAAAGCCACCTTCAAACGCGTCATCAGGGACTTCGAGCCCCAGCTTTCGGCCAATGCGGCGACTTGGTACTCCGACCAGTGGATCGAACAGAACCTGTCCAAGATCGCGGATCAGCTGGATAGCGCGCTGGTGCGTTGGCGGCGGCTATACCGTTCCGCGCGCACCATCCTCAGTCGCGCCACCCAGCAGATCGAAAGCGGTACCCTCAGCCTGGGCAGCGACGAATACCGCAAGCACAAGCGCAACCAGGACCAGGCCACGCGCCAGCTCGATCTGTTACGCAACGATCTGAAAGGCAAATCGGCCGAACTCTCCGAGTTCTATCCGTATCGCTATTTCGCTTCGGAAGGCTTCCTGCCCGGCTACAACTTCACGCGCCTGCCGATTCGTGTCTTCCTGCCCAGCAACGACACCGCCGGAGAATTCATTTCCCGCCCGCGTTCCATCGCCCTGCGCGAGTTCGGCCCACAAAACATCATCTATCACAACGGCCGCAAGTACCGGGTTTGCCAACTGGTGGTGCAAGACGCCGAGTCGGCGCTGACCGAAGCCAAGCTCAGCATCAAGGCCGGCTACTTCCTCACCGGCGAACAGAAAGACCTGGAAATCTGCCCCTTCTCCGGCCTCAATCTGGGCGATGCGGCCAACAAGGAGCACCTGCACAACCTCATGGAGATGGCCGAGTCCCGTGCCGAGGAGATCGACCGGATTACCTGCGAGGAGGAAGAGCGCCGTTCCCGGGGCTACAACATCCGCACCTATTTCTCGGTGGATAGCGGCCATCTGGAACGGGTGCGCAAAGCCGTGGCGCGTTCCAGCGAAAGCGTCCTGCTCAACCTTCGCTATATCCCTGCGGCCCGCCTGGTTCACGTCAACCGCCAGTGGCGCGCGCGTCATGACGAAGGTTTCCCCATCGGCCTGATCTCCGGTGACTGGCGCAGCGCCATGCCGGGACCGGAGAGCAATCTCAAGGAAGAATTCCGCCTGGTGAAGCTGTGGACCTCCAACCTGGCCGATGCACTCTATATTGAGCCGATCCAGCCCTTAGGGCTGAAGCCGGATGGGGTCATCACCCTGCAACACGCACTCAAGCGGGCCATCGAAGGCGTCTTCCAGGTCGAACCCAACGAAATCGGCGTCGTCGCCGTAGGTGATCCTGAGGCCCCCAACATCCTCATCTTCGAGGCGGCGGAAGGCAGCCTGGGCATCCTCTCCCAGTTCGTCGATGACGTGACCGTCTTCCACAAGGTGGTGGAAGAAGCACAACAACTATGCCGATTCGATGACCCCAATTACAAAGGCCCGGCCAGCTATGACGACCTGCTCAGCTACTACAACCAGCGCGACCACAAGATCATCGACCGCCACCTGATCCAGGACGCCTTGGAAAAGCTGCGCATATGCACCATCGAGATTCAGACCAACACCGGCTACGCCAGCTACGACGAGCAGTACCAAGCCCTACTGCGCGGCCTGGACCCGAACTCCTCCACTGAGCGCAAGTTCATCGACTACCTCCATGCCAACGGTTTGCGCCTGCCCGATGCCGCCCAGAAGCGTGTCGATGGCATCTACGTGCAACCGGATTTCTACTACGAGCCGCGCATCTGGGTTTTTTGCGATGGCACGCCCCATGACCAACCTGCCGTGAAGGAAAGCGACGAAGCCAAGCGCCAGGCCATCATGGCCAAGGGGGATGAAGTCTGGGTTTACTTCTACAAGGACAACCTCACAGAGAAAGTTTCGGCGCGTCCGGATATCTTCAGGAAGGTGAAATGAGCATCGCGTTGCAACCCGGAAAGCTCGTCTCCCTGCGCGGGCGCGACTGGATCGTCTTGCCTTCGGAAGACCCCGATCTGCTGGTCGTCAAACCCCTGGGCGGTTCCGATGACGAGATCGCCGGCATTTACCTGCCGCTGGAGATAACTACAGACCGGCCCGCCGATGCCCACTTTCAAGAGCCGGCCGCCGCTGACCTGGGCGACATTAGCACCGCCCGCCTGCTCTACGACTCCGCCCGCCTGGCTTTTCGTAACGGTGCCGGCCCCTTCCGTTCCCTGGCCAAACTCTCTTTTCGTCCTCGTTCCTACCAGATGGTGCCGCTTATCATGGCCCTGAGGCAGGACTCGCCACGCCTGCTCATCGCAGATGACGTGGGCGTGGGCAAGACCGTGGAAGCGCTGCTGATCGTCAAGGAGCAGCTGGAGCGCCGCAAGATCAAGCGTTTCGCCGTAGTCTGCTTGCCTCACCTGTGCGAACAATGGCAGTCGGAAATCCGCGACAAGCTGGATATCGAGGCGGTCATCATCCGTTCCAACACCCAGGCCCGGCTCGACCGGCAAATCCAGGGCGACACCAGCGTTTACGACTACTACCCCTACCAGGTCATCAGCATCGACTTCATCAAGTCCGATGTCCGGCGCGATGTCTTCATCGAACAATGCCC
>CAISDD010000499.1 GCA_903883985.1 uncultured Pseudomonadota bacterium
ATCCTGGCTACTTTCGCTGAATTGGCTGGCAACCTGATCCGGTTCATCCAAGGCTCGGCCAAACCTAGACCAACTCACCTCAAGCCTCATCGGAAACATGCCTACAAATCAACCACTTGAAAGTGTCGTTTGGTTAAGTTGAGAGGATTGCTATGCGCCGCCCCCTATCTGGAATAGTCCGAAAATGAAGAACCCCTGCTTTTGGTGCGTCAATACGGTGGCCGCCTTGGTTTGTGTTGGCGCGCTTGCCAGCGCCGGCCAGGCGAATGTAGTTCCGGCTGCGCCCGATGCTTCCGTGTTCCTGCCCTATGCGGCGCGCCAGATTGACTTGCCCAGGATGGACGAGGCCCAGATCAAGGATTTCATCAACGACGTGGTGCAGGAACTGGAATTGACCGGGAATTACCGTCGCGCCGAGGCGAAGGCGCTGAAGTTGCCGGAGCGCTCCGACAAAATCCGGGAAGGTGCGACGCTGATGCGCAAAACAGGCGCTGTGGTCGATGTGCTCCAATTCGGTTATGTCATGGCCCCGCGCCGCACCGCGAAACTGGCAGTGTATGGCGTGAGCATCGGGCCGGCCGGGGTCAAGGCCAACCCGGATGTGAAGGAAGCCGCGCTCAACCCGGTCTTGAAGCGCCTGCTCAACGAAGCGGCCAAGGTGCATTCCAAGCTGCGCCTGAGTGACCTGCAGTCGACCGTGATCAACCTCTCCTATGTCGATGCCGATAGCGCCCTTTTGGCGCTGCGTGCGATGGGCTTTTCCGCCGTGACCGACGACAGCGGGCTGGGGCCCGACGACTCCGAAAAGGAGCTCGATGTGCCGCTGCTGGCGGGTACCGCCAAACCGATGGCGCAAGCGGCGGCGGTCTCCAACAGCCCTGGCTTGCCCGGCGCGCCGCCTGCGCCGCCTGAGGTGGAGGAGGAAGCCGTCCATATCCCGAAGAAACTGAGCTTTGCATTCGATGTGCCGGTGATGTTGCCAGGCGACGGCGAAAAAGAGCCCAGCCCGCCAAAAGCGCCCCCGCCGCCGTCGAAACCGGGCGCCACGGGCGGCCCGACCAAGGGCTTGCCGTCATCCATCGACTTCGATCGCTTGCCGCTGGTGTTCAAGATGCCAAGCTCCGACCCCAAAGACGCCGGCCTGGTCGGTTTCGACGCCAGCGGAACGGCGGCCAGCGTCAACTCGCTGGGCCTGAGCATGATGCCGAGCGCGGCCAGCCCGCTCGGCCAAACCATTGCTTCCCCCACCGTGCGGCTGCTGGTGCTGACCCACCCGGAAGCACCTGCCCAACTGGAGCGGATCAGGCGGGTGCTGGAAGAGGTGATCGACAAGCCGGCGCGGCAGGTGTTTGTCGAGGGCCTGGTGCTGGAAGTGAGCCGGCAGTCGATCGCGGAGCTGGGAGTGCAGTGGCAAAGCAAGAGCGGCAAGAATTCACTGATGTTGGGAAGCCTGGTGCAATTGACACCCAACACAGGGCAGTCTGCGATGCAACTCGTCAACGACAGCGCCGCTGCGATCGATCCGCGCCAGTTTCTGGCCAAAATCAATGCACTGGTCGACAACAACAAGGCCGAAATCCTGTCGCGCCCCAGTGTGCTGACGCTGGACAACCGGCAGGCGACGATCCGGGTTGGCACCGA
>CAISDD010000500.1 GCA_903883985.1 uncultured Pseudomonadota bacterium
ACGGACTGTGTTTCAGTCATGCTGGTGGGTGAGGCGCTCACGAAGCGTGATGGGGTAAGCGCTGGTTTGGGCTACGTGCGAAGTATGCTGACGCCCGGATTAATGACAGGCTTCGCAATTGCGACCGTAGCCGACTGGCTTCAGAAGAACGATGAATGGGAAGAGGCTGAGCAGATTCTAGCCGCCGCCACTGAACGGCAAAAAGAAGAGAATCCGACAATTCCCTACAGTTTAATGCGACTTCGAATCGCACTTATGATTCCTGCAGCGAACGAACGCACCAGGATGATTGAATAGCCCCTAGTTTTCTAGACGCCTTCCGCTTTCAAAATCTGCTGCCGTTCGAACTCGGCGGGCGACAGCATACCGTTCCTGACGTGCTTGCGCACCGGGTTGTAGAACATCTCGATGTAATCGAACACATCCTGCCGGGCTTCCTCGCGGGTTTTGTAGGTCCGCCTGCGGATGCGCTCGCGTTTGAGGCATGAGAAGAAGCTTTCCGCCACGGCATTGTCGTGGCAGTTACCGCGTCGGCTCATCGAGTGCTCAAGATTGTGGGCTCGGATGAACGCTGCCCAGTCCATGCTGGTGAACTGTGAACCCTGATCCGAATGGATCAGCACACGGCCTTTGGGCTTGCGGCGCCAGACGGCCATGTGCAGTGCCTGCAAAACCACATCGGTGGTCTGCCTGCTTTGCATCGACCAGCCCACCACCCGACGCGAAAACAGATCGAGCACGACAGCCAGATAGGCAAAGCCTTCCATGGTTCGGATGTAGGTGATGTCTGTCACCCACGCCCGGTCAGGTGCTGCAACATCGAATTGGCGCGCCAGCGTGTTGTCGACCACCAGCAACGGCTTGCCGCCATAGCTGCCAGGCCGCCGTTTATAGCCGATCTGCGCCTTGATGCCGGCCAGTCTGGTTAGCCGGGCAACCCGGTTCGGGCAGCAGGTCTCGCCCTGGTCGGCAAGGTCGTCATGCAACTTGCGGTAGCCATAGACCTTGCCGCTGTCGTTCCACGCCTGCCGCAGCAACTCGGTTTGCCGCACATCTTCCTGGGCTCGCTGGCTCAACGGGTTCTTGGCCCAGGCATAGTAGCCGCTGGGCTGCACCGCCAGGCATCGGCACATCGCCCGAACCCCGAAACGGTCGCGATGCTCGGCAATGAACGCGTATCTCACTTGGCATCTCTGGCGAAATACGCGGTGGCTTTTTTTAGGATGTCGCGCTCCTCGGTCACCCGGGCCAGTTCGCGCTTCAACTGGCGGATCTCGGCATCCTTGCCCGCATCACCAGATACCTGCCGAGTAAATTGCCGCTTCCATGCATACAACGAATGCGCGCTCACCCCGAGCCGCTGCGATACCTCTGCCACCGGATAGCCTCGCTCGGTAATCTGGGCCACCGCGTCACGTTTGAACTCATCGCTGAAATTGGGCTTCCCCATCATCGCCTCCTGTCCTCAAAATTAGGATCAAAGGCGTCCAGAAATCTAGGGGCTATTCAGTTCATGATTTCGAACATTTCGATCAAGACAGAGTGATCGATGTTTTCGTGGAACGCATCACTCATCGAGTTGACGAACCAGACTGTGGGGCGCTGCGTCATAAGCGGCTTGTTGAAAATATGACGGGGGGCGGCGTTGATCTGGCCTGTCCATTCGCCTCTATCGACCACACCGTTGTATTGCGGGCGCGATCCTTTGAACTTGCCCTTTGCGTTCATCCCGGCTTGCCGGATCGACATCCGTTCGGCGTAGCAGTTTTCGCAACCCGCGCTGTGGAGTGAGCACCCTGCGATGGGGTTCCAAGTTTTATCGGTCCATTCAATCTGACTCATGTCTATTTCCTTTGTTGGTGATTTATCGGTCCGGACATCGCCTCCCGAACGTTGGAAGTTCGGCGAAACGCGCACGGCGATGGGTTGTGTTGAGCCGTCATTGGCCAACACCGTGGATTTCATCGTGATTTTGAAGAAGTTTGCGCGGCGAAGGTCAGTCGGCCAGCAC
>CAISDD010000501.1 GCA_903883985.1 uncultured Pseudomonadota bacterium
GGGCCGAATAGCGCGCGTCCATGGCGAGCAATACCAGGCAGACCAGTACGTACAGGGAAAACCGCGTGGGCAGCCCCATTTCTCGAACGAACAGAGGGGCTTGCGGCGTATGGAGCATGGAGAATTACAGATAAAAGGCACAAGGGGCAAGATTCAAGGAAAACCAGGGCTTTCCTTTGGCTTTGCGCCTTGCGCCTTGCACCTTGTACCTGCTTCGATTAGTCGTTCGTGAACACCGTGGAGAGGCGATCCATCTCTTCCAGTGCGCGGCCGGAACCACTAACCACACAGGTGAGGGGATCCTCCGCGACGATCACGGGCAGACCGGTTTCTTCCATAAGCAGGCGATCGATGTCTCGCAGCAGAGCGCCGCCACCGGTGAGCACCATGCCCTTGTCGGCGATGTCTGCACCGAGCTCCGGCGGGGTTTGTTCCAGCGCGGACTTCACAGCGGAAACGATGGTGTTCAAAGGTTCAGTGAGGGCCTCCAGGATTTCGTTGCTGGTAATGGCGAAACTGCGCGGGATACCCTCGGCCATGTTGCGACCCTTGACTTCCATCTCGCGTACCTCGGAGCCAGGGAAGGCCGAGCCCATCTGCTTCTTGATCGTTTCGGCCGTGGCTTCGCCGATCAGCATGCCGTAGTTGCGGCGGATGTAATTGATGATCGCCTCATCGAATTTGTCGCCACCGACCCGTACCGAAGCCGAATAGACCAGTCCACCCAGGGAGATGACGCCGACTTCCGTCGTACCGCCGCCGATGTCCACAACCATCGAGCCAGTTGCTTCCGCCACCGGCATGCCGGCGCCGATTGCCGCAGCCATCGGTTCCTCGATCAGATATACCTGGCGTGCGCCGGCACCGATCGCGGACTCACGGATGGCGCGGCGTTCCACCTGGGTCGCCCCCGAAGGCACGCAGATGATGATGCGCGGACTGGGGTGGAACATGCGGGTGTCATGCACCTTCTTGATGAAGAACTTGAGCATCTGCTCGGTGACGTTGAAGTCGGCAATGACGCCGTCCTTCATGGGCCGGATGGCCTGGATATTGCCCGGCGTACGGCCCAGCATCTGCTTGGCCTCCAGGCCAACGGCCTGAATAGTTTTCTTGCCGGTAAGCCCTTCCTGGCGGATGGCGACGACCGACGGCTCGTTCAAGACGATGCCGCGGCCGCGAACATATATGAGGGTATTGGCGGTTCCCAGGTCGATCGCAAGATCAGTGGAGAAGTAGCCGCGAAGCAGTCCAAACATGCTGAATCCAATGGAAGTGGAACGGAAAAAGGCCGCGTATGATAACCTACGATGCCGCGTAGATAACGTGTGGCTAGCAGCGAGTAGCCGCAAATTTTCCGTGCGTGGTGCCCAACTTCCCCTCGCCACTGACCAAACAACATGTCGCTATCCCTGCAAGACGTCCAGCGCATTGCCCACCTGGCGCGCATACGCGTGGATGAGGCCGAGGCCGCCGCTTATCAGACGCAACTCAACGGCATTTTCGGCTTGATCGAGGAGATGCAGGCCGTCGATACCTGCGGCGTCCTTCCCATGTCCCACGCACAGGATCTGTCGCAGCGGCTGCGCGCGGATGTCGTCTCCGAATCTGACCACCGCGCCGCTTTCCAGGCCGTGGCGCCGCAAGTCGAGAACGGACTGTACCTGGTTCCGAAAGTGATCGAATAAGCAAATTGCAAGCGGCAAGTCACCTTTCATGCGCGCCTTTGGCGCGGAAATCAAAGCCACTGGCTACTCGCCACTAGCTACCAGCCTATGAAGCCATGACCGACACGATCAAACATCTTTCTGCCCTGCTCGTCGCAGGCAAGGCCTCCAGCGTCGAGCTGTGTCAGGACTATCTGGGGCGTATCGCGCGGCTGAATCCGCAGCTCAACGCCTTCGTCAGTGTCGACCCCGACCGGACACTGGCCGAGGCGCAAGCCGCCGACGCCCGACGCGCCGGCGGGAATGTCGGCATACCCGCCGGCCCGCTCACCGGTGTGCCGATTGCGCACAAGGACATTTTCTGCGCGGAGGGCTGGCTCACTACCTGCGGCTCGAAGATGCTTTCCAACTTCGTTTCGCCCTACGACGCCCACGTCATCGAGCAATTCAAGTTGGCCGGCATGCCCGCACTTGGCAAGACCAATATGGATGAGTTCGCCATGGGTTCATCCAATGAGACCAGTTATTTTGGTCCGGTGAAGAACCCCTGGGACACCAGCCGTGTGCCCGGCGGTTCGTCAGGTGGCAGTGCGGCTGCAGTGGCCGGGCGCTTGTGCCCGGGGGCGACCGGAACGGACACCGGTGGTTCGATCCGGCAGCCGGCCGCATTCACCGGCATCACCGGTCTGAAACCCACTTATGGTGTGGTGTCGCGCTACGGCATGATCGCCTTCGCCTCAAGCCTGGACCAGGCCGGTCCCATGGCTCAGACTGCCGAGGATTGCGCGTGCTTGTTGAACATCATGGCCGGTCATGACCCGCGCGATTCCACTAGCCTGGAACGGGACAAGGAGGACTACGCCCGCGATCTTTCGCTTCCCCTCGCCGGCCTGAAGGTCGGACTGCCGCGCGAGTTCTTCGGGGCGGGTCTGACCGGCGACACCGCGCGCGCGGTCGAGGCGGCCATCGCGCAACTGCAGAAGCAGGGCGCGCAGATCGTGGAAATTGGCCTGCCCAACTCGAAGCTGTCGGTCGCCGCCTATTACGTGCTGGCGCCGGCGGAAGCCTCCAGCAACCTGTCGCGTTTCGATGGTGTTCGTTACGGATATCGCACACCGGAATACGGCAACCTGGCCGAGATGTATGAGAAGACGCGCGCCGAAGGCTTCGGTCCCGAGGTCAAGCGGCGCATCATGATAGGCGCCTACGTACTCAGCCACGGCTATTACGACGCCTATTACCTACAGGCGCAGAAGCTGCGGCGCCTGATCGCCCAGGACTTCGTCGAAGCCTTCAAGGTGTGCGACCTCATCCTCGGTCCCACCGCCCCCACCACTGCCTTCAAGCTGGGAGAAAAAACTGCGGACCCGGTCGAGATGTATCTCTCCGATATCTACACCATCGCCGTCAACCTGGCCGGCCTGCCGGGCATGTCCCTGCCTTGCGGCTTCGACGCACAGGGCCTGCCTATCGGCATGCAACTCATAGGCAATTATTTCGCCGAGGCGCGCATGCTGAACGTGGCGCACCAGTACCAGTTGGCCACTGACTGGCACACGCGGGCACCGCCGCTGCCAGAGACGTCGGGGGTGAGGTGGTAATGATGAGTTTGACTTTATGCCTCGCGCTCTTTTCCTCACTCCTTGCGAGGTAACGAAAATGCAATGGGAAACCGTCATCGGGCTGGAAGTGCATACCCAGCTTTCCACCCAGACCAAGATATTCTCCGGCGCTTCCACCGCTTTCGGTGCAGCACCCAATACCCAGGCCTGCGCGGTGGATATCGCACTGCCCGGCGTGTTGCCGGTGCTGAACCGCGGCGCGGTGGAACGGGCGATCAGATTTGGACTCGCAATCGGCGCCAAGCTGAACCGCAACAACGTGTTCGACCGCAAGAATTACTTCTATCCGGATCTGCCCAAGGGCTACCAGATCAGCCAGTTGGCTCTGCCCATCGTCGAGGCGGGTGAACTGACGGTGCTGCTTCCTTCGACAGGCTCAGGAACGGCGGAAGAGAAGACCATACGCATCACCCGCGCCCATCTGGAAGAAGATGCCGGCAAGTCCCTGCACGAGGACTTTCACGGCGAGGATGGACGTCCACTGACCGGCATAGACCTGAACCGCGCCGGCACGCCGCTGCTGGAAATCGTCTCGGAGCCGGACCTGCGATCGGCCAAGGAGGCCGTGGCCTACGCCCGCGCGCTGCACACCCTGGTGACCTGGATCGGCATCTGTGATGGCAACATGCAGGAAGGCAGTTTTCGGGTGGACGCCAACGTCTCGGTGCGTCCCTTGGGGCAAAAAGAGTACGGCACCCGGCGCGAGATCAAAAACCTCAACTCGTTCAAGTTCCTGGAACAGGCCATCAACTACGAGGTTCGCTGGCAGATCGAGCAGATCGAGGACGGCCACAGGATCGTGCAGGCCACCGTGCTGTTCGACCCGGACACGGGCGAGACGCGCATGATGCGCAGCAAGGAAGACGCCCACGATTACCGCTACTTCCCAGATCCTGACCTGCTGCCGGTCAAACTGGACGAAGACTGGATAGCCCAGATCCGCGCGGGGCTGCCGGAATTGCCACGGCAGAAGCAGGCACGCTATGTGAGCGAATTGGGGCTGTCGGCGTATGACGCTTCTGTGCTCACCAGCAGTAAGTGGACGGCGGATTATTTTGAGGCAATGCTTTCCTCTGCCGGTATCGCTCAGGTCAAAGCCTGCGCCAATTGGGTCACAGGGGGACTCGCAGCTTACCTCAATCAGATGGACTCCAGTCCGGATCTATGCACTGTTACGCCGCAACAAGCGGCAAGTGTGGTGAAGCGCGTGGCAGACGGGACCATCAACGGCAAGATTGCGAAAGAAATCTTCGATGCGCTATGGAAAGGCGAAGGTGCGGACGCCGATCAAATCATCGAGGCTCGCGGTCTGAAGCAGGTCTCCGACTCCGGCGCCATCGTGGCCATCATCGAAGAGGTGATGGCTGCCAACGCCAAGTCGGTGGAGGAGTTCCGAGCCGGCAAGGAGAAGGCCTTCAACGCTTTGGTTGGTCAGGTGATGAAAGCGTCCAAAGGCAAGGCAAACCCCGCCCAAGTCAACGAACTGCTGAAGAATAAACTCGGTGCAGGGTGATAGTCGTAGGTCGGGTTAGCGGCTATTCGCGTAACCCGACAGGGCTCGGTGATTGGCGAGGGTGCGGGTGCTAGGCGACGCCATACTGTACGCGATAGCGCTCGATGGCGGCCAGGGTGTCGCTCCATTCTGGCCGGCCGGCGAGATGTCGGGCCAGGTCGTTCAGGTCGACGATACTCACTACAGGCAAACCATAATCGCGGCTGACCTCCTGGACTGCGGATAGTTGCCCCAAGCCGCGCTCCATGCGGTCCAGAGCGATGGCCACGCCGCAGGGCGTCGCGCCCGCTGCACGGATCAATTCGACCGACTCGCGCACGGAAGTGCCGGCAGAAATCACGTCATCGACGATCAGGATGCGTCCTTCTAGCCGCGCGCCGACGATGTGTCCGCCCTCGCCGTGATCCTTCGTTTCCTTGCGGTTGTAGCTGTAGGGCAGGTTGTGCCCACCGGCTGCGAAGGCGATGGCGACCGAGGACGCCAGCGGAATACCCTTGTAGGCGGGCCCGAACAGGCCGTCGAAGGCGATGCCGGAATGGCGGATCGCCTGCTCGTAGTACTCGCCCAGTCGTTTCAGCGCCATCCCGTCGTTGAACAGGCCGGCATTGAAGAAATAGGGGCTCATCCTCCCGGCCTTGGTCTTGAATTCCCCGAACAGCAGCACTTGCTCGCCTATCGCGAATTCGAGAAAGTCCGCCTTGAAATCGTGCATAACAACTCCCTTGATGTATCGCCGTGCTGGATTTTAACCCTGGATGCCTGAGTTTTAGACTTCCTGATCCAGCCGGAAGTGAAGCTTGCACCTTTTTGCAATTCAGACCTGGGAGTCCGCGTAGCTTGGGCTGAGCAAGGCGAAGCCCAACCCCGAAGAAACCCGCCCGTACGACATGTAGGGGGCGGGTTTCAAACCCGCCCGAGGCAAAATCAAAGGGGCCAGGTTCGCAATATCCACTGAGCACACGCAATAAAATACGCCTGGCTTTGTTTTATTGCATTCAGGGAATCGGTTTCGGCCAGCCTCGAATCATGCCCATATGACCTCATTACCCGATTTGTCTTCACTCAGTAAGCATAATCCAATATTGCCCGAAATGGCCCGCATCCCAGCAGGCTGTTTCCTGATGGGCGATCCGGAAGACATGGTTTATGCGCCAGCGCACGAAGTCTGCGTCGACGAATTCGAGATCGGCAAGTTCTTGGTTACAAACCAGGAATATCGACGTTTCTGTCCCGACCGCGACAAATTCTGGATCGCCCATGACAAGTATCGCCTGGTAACTACTCAGGTGCTGCCGTATTTCTCCTTCCCCTTGAAGGGGAGAGGATTGCTGTGGTTGTTTTGAGTCCTGGGGCGTTGCACCAAGCTGGTACGGGACGGGCCTTTGGCCCGCAGATTTACGCGCCAACGGCGCATCACCATACCAGCCTGGGGCAACGCCCCAGGAACCATCGACCCAAACCATGAGGGCTGAAAGCCCGACCCATCCTCATCGCCGTGCCGGCCTGGTTACATAAATCCCCCCTAACCCCCGAGAGGATAAATCCCCCCTAACCCCCCTTTTCCAAAGGGGGGGACTGGTATCGCCTGTGAAATCCCTTCGGCGCTGACTTCTTCCCCCTTTGGAAAAGGGGGACTGAGGGGGATTTCATTTCCTCCTACTCTTACCCGCTATCCTGCGTGAACGGGCGCTGACCGCAGCAGCTATCCCGTGACTTATTGAGAAATTACATTCGTAGTAGGTAATGCCTGCTTGGCCGGTGCATGTTATGTTGATCACCCGCATGGGGGCGAGGGTGGCGTGTGGTAGCTGGTTCGCGAGGCGAACGCTGCAATCGTCGTAGGAGGCCCACTTGCTGGCCGAAGCGCCCAGTAGGGCGCAAAGGTGGCCCCCCGCCCAAGCAAGCGTTTGCACTTTGCGGCTGCCGCAGCTTCGGTGCGTGTTCTGCCAGAGCAGGTCGGTCGTACCGTCGCTGTTGTAGCCCGCATAGGGCGCCTACACCAACGGAACCTCGACGACGGGTATGGTACTCAATGGGAATCGAAGAAAGCTTCCAGCGTAGTCGTGTCAAAAATGCGCTCTCCCCACATTTCGAGTTGTTCGGAGGTGGCGGCGTCGATGCGTTCTTTTACCCAATTGGGCAGCACGCCGAAGCGCCGCTCAAGTAGTCGAGTCAGCAATCGGCCTTCACCCTCCTGACGCCCCTCCTGACGCCCCTCCTGACGCCCCTCCTGTCGCCCCGTCTGGTGCCCTTCCTGCTTCCATTTTTCCACCCATTGATCTACACGTTCGGCGAGCATGTTGTCAATCTCCTGTAATTCGTTCAGTTCCGGGACATTTTCACCCGGAATAACCCTTTTGATCACTACCCGATTGATCCAGACCACCAGCGCGCGCCGCAGGCTGTCATATCGCGCATCTTTCATGCGCTGCGTAAGTCGTGAAACAACCTGGCGAACGGCTTCGGGCTCGGGGCTGGTTTCAAGCTGAATGATGTCGGCCAGCGTGTTGCCAGACTGGTTGCGCTCACTCTCAGGTACGCGACCTTCGTCCAGCACGAA
>CAISDD010000502.1 GCA_903883985.1 uncultured Pseudomonadota bacterium
CGCTCTGGGCTTTCATTCGTCGTTTCAACCGGGAAGGCCATACGATCGTCCTGACCACCCACTATCTGGACGAAGCCGAAGCGCTTTGCCAGCGGGTTGCCATGCTCAAGGAAGGTCGCATTGTTGCCTTGGACTACACCGCGAATCTCCTGCGCGCGGCGGCAAAGCGGCGCCTGCTGCTGGATCTATCCCCCCCAGAGCTGCCCGCCGCACTTTTGCCACGTCTGTTGGGGCGTGAAGGCGCGCACTTCATCCTCGATCTGCCCGACTACGCCTTGCTCGAAGACGTGCTGGGCAGTCTGCGCGCAGCGGACATCGTCATCCTCGACATGAGCCTGGCGCAGGCCGACCTCGAAGAGGTATTCCTGAAGATCATGCACGGAGCGGCGTCGTGAGCGGTGCGCAGACCGACGAAGTGAACCGTCGCTCGTGTAGCGCAGGCATCCCTGCCTGCGTCTTGCAAGCAGCCGGCTGGATGCCTGCGCTACCGGGCGCTCGAAATCGGTCGGCCCACAGGTGTGGGATCGACGGCCGAGGTGAGCGGCGATGAGCGGCTTTCGTACCCTGCTGTACAAGGAAATCCTGCGCTTCTGGAAGGTGCTGGTGCAAACCGTCGGTGCGCCGGTGCTCACCGCCCTGCTTTATTTGCTGATATTCGCGCACGTCCTGGAAGACCATGTGCAGATATACCCAGGCGTGCACTACACCGCCTTCCTGATGCCCGGCCTGATCATGATGTCCATCCTGCAGAACGCCTTCGCGAACAGTTCTTCGTCGCTGATCCAGTCCAAGATCACCGGCAACATCGTGTTTGTGCTGCTGGCCCCCTTGTCCTATCTGGAGTTCTTCCTGGCCTACGTGCTCGCGGCACTGCTGCGCGGATTCATCGTCGGGCTGGGCGTACTCCTGGTCGGCCTGCTATTCACCGATATCGAGATGCGCCACCCCTTCTGGATACTCGCTTTCGCCCTCGAGTCCGGCGCCGTGTTCGCCTGCGCGGGCATCATGACCGGGATCTGGGCCAACCAGTTCGACAACCTGGCCGCAGTACAGAACTTCATCATCATGCCGCTGACCTTTCTCTCCGGTGTATTCTTCTCCATCCACTCCCTGTCGCCGTTTTGGCAGGGGGTATCCCACCTCAATCCGGTGTTCTACATGATCGATGGCTTCCGCTACGGCTTCTTTGGCCGCGGCGATGTCGATCCCTGGCTGGGCCTGGCTGTCGTCACGCCCTTCGTCGTACTGCTTTCACTCCTGACTTTGATCATGCTGAAGTCCGGTTACAAGCTGCGCCATTAACGCCTCTGGAAAGGAAATTTCCCAGTATGGTTACCCCTCAGAACATTCAAGACTGGATTCAGGCCGGAATGGCGTGCGATCACATCGAAGTCGCCGGCGATGGCCAGCATTTCGAGGCCGTCATCGTCAGCGGCGAATTCGCCGGAAAGTTGCCGGTGGCGCGGCATCAGGTGGTGTTCAAGGTTCTGGGCGAGCGGATGCACTCGCAAATCCATGCCCTGTCGATGCAGACCTTCACCCCGGAAGAGTGGAAAACCCGCAATGGATAAACTCGTTATCACCGGTGGCCCGCGCCTGTGCGGCGAGGTGGCCATTTCCGGCGCAAAGAACGCCGCCCTGCCCATCCTCTGCGCCAGCCTGCTCAGCGCGGAACCGCTGATCCTCAGCAATGTGCCGGATTTGAATGACATCGGCACCATGTTGAAACTGCTCGCCCAGATGGGCGTGAAAGTGGAGCGCGAAGGGAACCAGGTCACGCTGGATGCCTCCGGTCTCCATAGCCCGCTCGCGCCGTATGAGCTGGTGAAGACCATGCGCGCCTCCATCCTGGTATTGGGGCCATTGCTGGCTCGCTGCGGCGAAGCCCATGTGTCCCTGCCCGGCGGCTGCGCCATTGGTGCACGGCCTGTGGATCAGCACATCAAGGGCTTGCTGGCGATGGGCAGCGAGATCGCCGTCGAACACGGCTATGTGGTTGCCAAAATCGGCGCCCGGACCGGCAAGCTCAAGGGCGCGCGCCTGTTCACCGACATGGTTACTGTCACCGGCACGGAAAACCTGATGATGGCAGCCTGTTTGGCCGAGGGCGATACCGTGATCGAGAATGCGGCGCGCGAGCCAGAAGTGGTCGATTTGGCGCAATGTCTGGTGAGTATGGGGGCCCAGATCAGTGGCGCAGGAACCGATGTCATCCGTATCCGCGGCGTCGAGCGTTTGCACGCCGCCTGCCACCGGATCATGCCGGACCGCATCGAAACCGGCACTTTTCTTTGTGCTGCAGCGGCCACCGGCGGGGATGTACGCCTCACCGGCACCTCCACCGCCTACCTCGACGTGGTGATCGATAAGCTCATGGATGCCGGCTGCGAGATCGTCGGCGCCAGGAGCCGCAGCCTCGAATCCATCCATCTCATCGCCCCACCTCGCCTCAAGGCCGTGTCGATACGCACCTCGCCGTATCCGGCCTTCCCCACGGACATGCAGGCCCAGTTCATGGCCATCAATGCAGTGGCGGAGGGAACCGCCATCATCCGCGAGACGATCTTCGAGAATCGCTTCATGCATGCCGTCGAGCTCCAGCGTTTGGGTGCCGACATCAAGATCGATGGCAACACCGCAGTGATGAAGGGCGTGGACCGGCTACAGGGGGCGACCGTCATGGCCACCGACCTGCGTGCCTCCGCCAGTCTGGTCATCGCCGGCCTGGTCGCGGAAGGCGAGACCCATATCGAGCGCATCTACCATCTGGACCGTGGCTACGATCACATCGAGGCCAAGCTCACCACGCTGGGGGCTGCGATCCGTCGCGAGCGGGCCTGAACGGCGGGAATGCCCGGTCCAGGCCAGCCTGCGCACCTACTCGTCCAGCAGGCTGCGATACAGCGTCTCATATTCCCGTGCGCTTTTTTCCCAACTGAAATCGCGACTCATGCCGGCACGCATCATGCGCTTCCATGCCTTCGCATCCGTGTAGGCATGGAAGGCGCGATCCACCGCCAGCCAGAGCGCGTGCGGGGTGGGTTCGTGGAAGACGAAGCCGGTGACCCCGTCTTCCACTGTGTCCTTCAGGCCCCCGGTGGCATGGACGATGGGAACCGTGCCGTAGCGCAGGCTATAGAGCTGGTTGAGGCCGCAGGGCTCGAAGCGGGAGGGCATGAGAAAAACGTCGGAGCCGGCTTCGATGCGATGCGACAGGCCTTCGTCGTAGCCGATCACTGCGGCGACTCTGCCGGGATGTTGCGCGCACAGATCATGGAAGGCGGCTTCCAGCGTTTTCTCGCCGGTGCCCAATAGCGCGATCTGGCCGCCGCGATGCAGGATGCCCTCCGCGACCGCCAGGACCAGATCGAGGCCCTTTTGATTCGCCAGGCGGGCGATGATCCCGAATAGCGGCGTGTCGCGGCCTGGCTCCAGATTGAGGTCTTGTTGCAGCTTCAGCTTGCACCGGCCCTTGCCCGAGAGCGCACGCGAAGTGTAGGTGTAGGGCAGGTGGACGTCGGTGGCGGCATTCCACTCGACGGTGTCGATGCCATTGAGGATGCCGACGAGCTCGTCGCCGCGCGTGGTGAGCAATCCCTGCATGCCCATCCCTAGAGCGGGCAGGCAAATTTCCTCGGCGTAGCTGGGTGAGACCGTGGTCAGGCGGTCGGCATAGTAGAGGCCCGCCTTGAGGAAGGAGAGACTGCCGTAGTACTCTACACCGTTGAGCGAGAAACTCTCCGCGGGCAGGTCTACCGTGATCATGTCCTCGGGCGGGAATATCCCCTGATAGGCCAGGTTATGCACGGTCATGACCGTGGGTGTGGCGTGTCCGGCCAGACGCAGATAGGCGGGGGCCAGGCCGGTCTGCCAGTCGTTGCAATGCAGGACTTCAGGGTGCCAGTCCAGCGGCGTGTCGCTGCAAGCCAGACGGGCGGCAACCTGGGAAAACACAGCGAAGCGCAGGACGTTATCCGGATGGTCGTGCCCGGTCACATCCTGATAGGGGCCCCCCTCGCGCTGGAATAATTCGGGGGCATCGAGGATATAGAGGGGTGTCCCATTCTCGGGCATGGTGGCCTCCAGCAAGGTGGCCACCGTCCCACCCGCAAGCCCGTCCAGCTTGCATACCAAACGCGCCTGCCTGGCCCCGGCCAGAACGGCGGGATAACCCGGCAGCAAAACTCGGCAGTCGAGACCGATTGTGCGCAAGGCGGCTGGAAGGGCGCCGGAAACATCGGCCAGGCCGCCGGTCTTGATCAGCGGCCTGGCTTCGGAGGTGGCGAACAGAATGCGCATGAAATGTCCTTGATTGAGTAATGTCGCGTAACTTGCCTTCATTAAGCTGCCGGCGCAGGCCCTCATCCCCGGCCCTTCCCCCGGAGGGGGAAGGGGGTGGAACCCTCTTCGGGAGAGGGCAGGGTGAG
>CAISDD010000503.1 GCA_903883985.1 uncultured Pseudomonadota bacterium
GCCCGCATGGAAATGCCCGGCTGCTCCCTGTGCATGGGCAACCAGGCCCAGATCCGCAAGGGTTCCACCGCGATCTCCACCTCCACCCGTAACTTCCCGAACCGCCTGGGCCTCGACACCCAGGTGTACCTCGGTTCCGCCGAACTGGCCGCCATGTGCGCCCTGGCCGGCCGCATCGTGACCAAGGAAGAGTACATGGAGCAGATCAAGCTGGTGAACGCCAAGTCCGCCGAAGTGTACCGTTACATGAACTTCGACAAGATTGCCGAGTTCGTGGAACAGGCTGCTACGGTCGAGATGTAAGCATTACTGTGGAATGCCGGGCTCAGGCCCGGTATGAAACAAAAGAAACGCCCCCGTCGGGAAACTGACGGGGGCGTTTCTCTATGCGGGCAAAACCCAACCGTAGCCCGGAGGAGCGCAGCGAGTCCGGGGAAACTTCGCTAGGTTACTTTCCCGGACTCGGCTTTGCCTCCTCCTGGCTACACCGCTGCCACGGTGACCGTGCATCCGCACCGGGCAGACTTTCCTTGTACGGAATTGAAGCTATAATTTCGTAACTACAGATTGGAAGCTACGATTGTATTCATGGGATGAAGCCAAGAACGCAAGCAATCGGCGCAAACACGGCATCGGTTTTGAGGCTGCCCAGCTTGTGTTCAACGACCCGCTGCACCTCACGCGGCAAGACCGCATCGAGAACGGCGAGCAGCGTTGGCAAACAATAGGTTTGGTCGGGAATGTGGTTTTGATCCTCGTCGCCCACACCTGGCACGATACAGAGGTCGGCAGCGATCACATCCGCATCATCTCGGCCCGGCGTGCCACCACACTGGAAAGGAAAATGTATGAACAAAATACCTGAAGCCATGCGCAAGGAACTGGCGGCGCTGGCCGCCTTGCCTGAGACTGAAGTGGATTTCTCGGATATCCCCGCCACCAGCACCAGCGACTGGCAAGGCGCGACCCGCGGCAAGTTCTATCGGCCCATCAAGCAGCAGTTGACCGTGCGTATCGATGCAGACGTCCTGGAATGGCTCAAGAGCCAGGGGCGGGGCTATCAAAGCCGCCTGAACGACATTCTGCGCACGGCCATGCTCGAAAAGTTGCGGCATCTCTGATGTTCACGAATGCGCTGCGGTGAGTTTTGCCCCTGGTGTTTTTGCACAGAGTATGGAAATCCGCGTTTGGCCAGGCTAATGGTCTGTGTGTATGATCATGCGCATCAACGTTCGCGGAGTCCAGCCATGAGCTTTAATTTTGATGTAACAGCCCCGAAAGGACGCCTGTCCTTGTCCATCAGACGCGACCTGCTGGATCGTCTCGACCCCTATAAGCAGCAGATCAATCTTTCGGCCCAGGCCGAGCAGATGATCGTGCGCATACTCGAAGAACTGGAGAACCGTAGCTGGGCGGAAAGGAATGCCGAGGCCTTGGCGGCTCACGGCCGGGACATTGCCAGCACCGGGCTCGCGGGCGAAGAGTTCGAGCGGATCTGAGCCGTGGCCCAGTTCGACATCTATCCCAATCCCGGCACGAAGAAGCTGGAGATTCCCTACCTTGTCGCTATCCAGAACGACCACATCACCAGCCGAACCGGCGCCACCGTCGTCATGCCCCTGCGCGCCAACGCCCAGCCCGTGGAAATCCTGGCGCCCTGGGTGGCGGTCCCCGGCCAGGGCATGTTCGTGCTCTCCGCCGACGAAATTTTCGCCATCGACAGTGGGCGACTCCGCAATCCTGTCGGCAAGTTGAGCGTGGCTGATCGCGCCAAGATCAAACCTGCGCTGGACAAGGTGATCGGGGAGTATTGAGTGCCCCCAGGAAGGGGTGATTCCGCTTCCGCCTCCCGAGGGGGGCAAGAAAACTCGGGGCGGCCCTTCGTTTTCTTGAGAGGCCGTTTGCCTGGGGTTTTCTCGTCCGGCATGATCGTGGCTTGATGGGGGTTTGAGCCTCGTATATCCTGTATATACTTTGTTTCGAGGAGACCGACATGCTGACCCGGGTATTCAAGAGTGGCAACTCGCTGGCGTTGCGCATTCCCAAGGAACTGGCCTTTGCGGAGGCTGGACAGGATGTGGAGATCGAGCGGGTCGGCAACACCCTCGTCATGCGTCAGGTACCGCAGGAGACTCTTGGCGACCTGATGGACGTCCTGGCGTCTTTCCCCGTGAGTTTCATGGCGGAAGGGCGGGAATTGAACGAGCAGAAAGAGCGGGATTGGGGTGCCCTCATCGCAGCGGAAAAGTAGCCATGGCCTACCTGCTCGACACCAATATCTGCATCCATCTCATGCAGGTGCATCCCCCGCAAGTAGTGGAGCGCTTCCGCCAATTGAAGGTGGGCGAGGTGCTGATGTCCGTCGTGACCTATGCCGAATTGCGGCACGGTGTTGAGCGCTGTACGCCCGGCAATAAGGAAGCCGCCGAACAGGCCCTGGGCCGCTTCGTGGCCCGTGTGCCGGTGCTGCCCTTTGACAAAAGGGCAGCAGAAAGCTACGGCCTCATCGCCGCCGCCGTCCGCGACCGTCGCCGCGACGCACTGGATCGCCTCATTGCCGCCCACGCCGTCAGCGTCGGTGCCGTCCTCGTCACGAATAACGAAGCCGATTTCAGGAACTATCCGAGGCTGGTGGTGGAGAACTGGGCCAGGCCGGTCTGATCGCCTTGCGGAGCGGCGTTGGCCTCGCGATCCAGGGCTTCGTGCGCTTTTACCGCCCGGCTGACAGTGGCGTAATGAACACTGAAGGCCATCGGCGATGGCTTTCATCGAGTAATCGCCGGAGAGATAGGCCAGGGCCATGCCGGTGCGCGCGTCATCCGGGTAGTCCACGTGATACTGCGATAGAGGCTTGGCTACCGGCCGTCTTTGTACCCGGGGAACCTCATTCAGGGGCTGGCCCGGCGGCAACGCCGACTGCATGCGGGTAACGAATTCCGCGCTGCCCAGATATATCTGGCTGTGCAATCCGTCCCACACGCTCGGCAAGCCGATGCCAGCCCGGACGAAATTGACATAGCCCCTGCGTGCCTGATCCCGGCACTCGCCGAATTGTCCCAAGATCCAGTCCGTTTGCAGCCAAGGTGGTGGCTCCTCCAGTCCGATCATGGCCGGATAGCTGCTCCAAGGCCAATCCTCCGTATTCGTCACCATGCCGGCCCGCACCGGGTTGAGCACCACATAGCGTGACAGTTCCAGCAGGTAGCTGTCCTTCTCCACCAGAATGGCCTTGTATCGCCCCTGAAAGACGTGGCCTACCCGCCGGTGCGCCCGGTTTGCCTGCTGTGCGTACATCCCGTTGAGTTGCCGCATGCCCTGGGAGAGATTGCCTTCCGGGGTTTCCACCACCAGATGGTAGTGGTTGGTCATCTGGCAATACGCATGGCAAACCCAATTGAAGCGCTGGCAAACCTCTCCGAGCAAACTCAGCCAGGCTTCCCGGTCCCCATCCGACAGGTAGATGTCCTCCCGGCCATCACCCCGCGAAGTGACGTGATACAGCGCGCCGGACAGCGCTATACGTAGAGGCCGCGACATGGCCGCAGATTAAGGGAGGAAATGTGGTTGTGCAAGACCGGAGAGCATGACCATGTTTTACCAAGGCCTAGTTTGAAACGCCGAGGCGCAGAGGCGCCGAGATAAGTGAAGGAGCGGATCAAGACCTGGAAATCATCAAAATGTGTTCGTGCAAGACCTGACCCCAATGACCCACTGAGCAAACAATGCCAGCCAAGCCTCGCGGTCGGCTTCTGAAAAATAAATATCCTCGCGCCGGTCGCCCCGTGATGTGACGTGGTA
>CAISDD010000504.1 GCA_903883985.1 uncultured Pseudomonadota bacterium
CCACCTTTGGCGGCGGTGATGGTGGATGCGCTATCGCTTATCCACCCTACGGGTTGGGAAGCGGTGCCGTCCGCCATATGCGTAGCTTGGGTTAGCCGACGGCTTCATGTCGGCGTAACCCAACAGTCTTTGATACCGGCGCCAGGATGATTTACTCCCAGGTCTTAATTGAAAAAAGGTGCACGCTTCACTTACTGCTGGATCAGGAAGTCTAAATTTCGATGGCGATCACGCGGCCATCGGTCGCCAGGCCGGTAATGTCTGGTTGACCGGGGAACCCGAAACGAATGAAACGGGAGTGGCCACCGTTCTTGCCCAGCAGTTTTCCGGCACCCGTGTTCGTGCGCTCGATGCGCGCCACCTTGGGATGAAGGTGCAGAGCCGCCAGGATGATCCGCTGGATATCTTTTTCCAGTGGAGCATGGGTAGGCCTGGACTTGCCCTTTGCGCGTTTCTTGGGTTGCGCAGTAGGCTCGAACAGCGCCGGCTGAATGGCCTGCGTGGCGAGGTAGTCGGTCCAGGCGCGGCGGGTCATGGTTGGTCTATACTCGTGGGCGTGAGCACACTGACATTCGATACCCTGAAGTTCGCCGATACGCTGAAACAGGCCGGCGTGCCTCCCGCGCAGGCTGAGGCGGAAGCGCGCGCCGTGGCCGCCGCCATCGGTGAGGTCGATGTGGCTACCAAGCGCGACATCGACGATGTCCGCAGGGAGATGATGGCGATGGAACAGCGCCTGGTCATTAAGTTGGGCGGGATCGTCGCCGTGGCCACAGGAATTGTCCTGGCGGTCATGCGTCTGCCCCACTAATAGTGAGCGACGCGTGGCTGTATTGGGCGTTCGGCTTCATCACGGCCCTTGAGATGGCCAGGCTCGCCAAACATTTATTCTGAGCAACCCGCTTCACGCCGAACCTCCTGCCAGGATCATCTTCTCGACCATCGCCTTCGCCTTCTCAGCAGACGCCAGCTTGCACGCCAGCAACTCGCCGTACTTGAACTTGTCGTGCGGCCGGCTCCAGGCCTCGTAGACCTGCACGCCAGCCACCGGGCCGATCTAGCACACAGTGAACGGCAGGCGATCACCAGCGACAGGACGCCATAGTATCTGGCTCAAGACTTCCTCCCCATCATGCCGCGCAGGAAGTCAGGCATATCCGCGCCGGGGTACGCGTCTGCCGCCCCTCGTTGCAAGCCTGGCAATAGACCCGTAGCCCCTTGCGCACACTCCCGTCGCGCACGACAGCGAGCAGCAAACTACAGGATGCGCACAGAATTTTGCGAGTATCGCTGATCACGCGTACACCGTGACCAGTGGCGAGGAGCGCATCCCACACGAGGGTTTGTGTAACCCACAAGGCGCATGAAACACGTTCGATTCCTCTACATTCAGACTTCCTGATCCAGCCGTAAGTGAAGCTTCCACCTTTTTGCAATTCAGACCTGGGAGTCAATCATCATGGCGCCGGTATCAAAGACTGTTGGGTTACGCCGAGTAACTACTCAGGTGCTGCCGTATGTCTCCTTCCCCTTCAAGGGGAGGGGTCGAGCGTTCGACAACATCGCAGTGGAGGCTCTGGCGCAGCGTCCAGCACGAGGACGTGTATCTGAAGGGCTATGCCACGATGGGCGAACTGACGCACGGCCTGGCTGCGCTCCACAGGAGATTCCTCCGCCGATGAGTGAAAGTCAAAGGCCAAGTCA
>CAISDD010000505.1 GCA_903883985.1 uncultured Pseudomonadota bacterium
CTTGCCTTCATTAAGCTGCCGGCGCAGGCCCTCATCCCCGGCCCTTCCCCCGGAGGGGGAAGGGGGTGGAACCCTCTTCGGGAGAGGGCAGGGTGAGGGAGCCCGGTGGTAAGCCAAATTGGTTTCGACAGCTTACTTATCGTCCAGGAAAACGATGGCCCCGAGTTTTCTTGTCCACCTGGGGTCGCTTAAATGAACCCGTTCGAAGACAAGCAATAAATGGATAAGCCCTATGGAAGCATTTAGCTGGACTTCGTGCTTCGTCACCGGACTCGATGACGTCGATGAGCAGCATCATCATCTAGTCGATGTCATCAATCGGTATGGTCGGCTGACCATACGCCCGGAAGGAACCACTATCGCCAATCTGGAAGTGGTGTTTGCCGAACTGGCTGATTACACCCGCTACCATTTTTCCGAAGAAGAGTCGCTGATGCGGACGATGGGCCTGGACGCACGTTACGCCGAACAGCATCGGCACGCACACGAAGCATTCCTCGATGAGGTCACGCAGATGCACGGTGGCGTATCCGCCGGTAATCTGTCTGCCGCCAAATCTCTATTGCAGTTTCTGACGCACTGGCTGGCGCACCACATCCTGGGGACTGACCAGGTCATGGCCAAGCAGATTGCCTTGATCGGGTCTGGATGTTCCCCCGAAGATGCCTACCAATCGAGCGCGACAATAAAGGATCCGGCGACGGATACCCTGCTGAAGGCATTGAATGGTTTGTTCCAGCAAGTTTCGGAACGCAATCGAGAACTGGTGGAACTGAACCGGACACTGGAAGAGCGAGTGGCTGAACGGACTCAAGCCTTGAGTGAGGCCAATCAGCGGCTGGAGGATCTCGCGAATACCGATATCCTCACGGGATTGCCGAATCGACGCTACGCGCTCCAGAGCTTCGCCCTGGAATGGGAGGCTGCACAGCGCAACGGTACACCCCTTGCCTGCATGATGATCGATGCGGATGGCTTCAAGGTCATCAATGATACCCACGGTCATGATGCGGGAGACGCGGTTCTACGTGCCTTATCGATGGAGCTTCGTCACGCGGTGCGAACCGATGACATCGTATGCCGCTTGGGGGGAGACGAATTTCTGATTATCTGTGCACACACTACCCTGGCAGGCGCGATGAAACTTGCGGAAAATATCCGACAACGGGTAGCCCGACTCTGCGTGCCGGCAGGCCACGGCGAATGGCGAGGGAGTATCAGCCTGGGTGTGGCAACCAGGACGTCGGAAATGGCTCGACTGGAAGACCTCATCAATGCGGCCGACCGGGGTGTCTATGCGGCCAAGCGCAAGGGACGCAACTGCGTTGCGACCGAAGAAGAACCCCTGCCGGGATAGGGGATAGCTGATTCCCTCTGCCCATCCGCTCAATCTCTGCGGTCCTGCAGAAATTTGTCGAGGTCGTCTGGCGACATCGGGCGACCGTAGAAAAACCCCTGGATGATGGTGACGCCAGCGTCATGCAGCAGTCTTGCCTGTTCGGCCGTTTCAACGCCTTCCGCGACGACTTCCATGTTCAGGCTGCTGCCCAGGGTGAGGATGGCGCGCACGATGGCCATATCGGTCACGTCGCCAGGAATACCGTCGATGAAGGACTTGTCGATTTTGAAGCTGGTGATCGGGAAATGCTTGATGTGGGACAGGGAGGAATAACCGGTGCCGAAATCATCCACGGAAAGTTTGACCCCCAGTTCACGAATGCGTGCGAACAGATTACGTACCCGCTCGCCGGCGGCTAATGCGCCTTCCGTGATCTCGATCTCTAGTGTGTGCGGGGGGATACCGTAGTCGAGCAAGGCATCGCGGACGCGGTCGATGAAATATTCCTGAATCTGCGCCGGTGCCACATTCACCGCCACACGGGGTACCGGCACATCCCGATCCCGCCATTCCCGCATCTGACGACAGGCTTCCCGCAATACCCAGTCGCCCAGTTCGACGATCAGTCCCATCTCTTCCGCCAGTCGGATGAAGTACTGCGGGCCGATCAAACCGCGTAGCGGGTGTTGCCAGCGGGCCAGTGCTTCAACGCCGACGATGGAGCCACTGCGCGGGTCCACCTGCGGCTGGTAATGCAGGCGGAACTCTCCTTGCGCCAAGGCGCGTCGAATCTCGCCGGCTAGCGCAAACTTCTCGTTCATCTCATCCTTCATCTGTTCGGTGAAGAATTCGAAGCGGTTCCGGCCCAGTTCCTTGGCACGGTACATGGCGGTATCGGCCGACTTGATCAGATCCGTCGCCAGCAGGCCATCCTGAGGATAGACACTGATGCCGACGCTCGCGGTCGGTATCAATTCCTGGCCTTCGGTATAAATGGGCTCGGCGAGCCGTACCAGGAGCCGTGTCACGGTCTCGGCAATGCCCGTGTGGCTACTCGCGTCATCCAGGGCAATGATGAATTCATCACCGCCCCAGCGGGCCAGGGTATCCTGCTTACGCAAGGACGATTGCATTCGTTCCGCCAGTTTCTTCAGGTAGAGGTCGCCAACCGCGTGGCCCAGGGTGTCATTGATGAGCTTGAATCGGTCCAGGTCGATATATACGATGGCGACGCAGGTGCGGGTTCGTCTGGCATGCCCTATGGCCAGATCGAGTCGCTCGGAAAATCGCATACGGTTGGGCAAGCCGGTCAGCGTGTCGTGGTTGGCCAGATAGTAGAGTTTCTCCTCGGCCTGCTTCGCCTTGGAGATATCGGAAAACACCGAAACAAAGTTCCTGATCTGACCCTCCGGGTTCAGGACAGCGGTCACGCTACCCCATTGAGGGAAGATTTCGCCATTCTTGCGCCGGTTCCAGATATCGCCGACCCAGCGGTGGGTTTCGTCCAGGGTTTTCCAGAAATCCTCGTAGAAATTCGGAGTGTGTACGCCGGACTTCAAGAGACGAGGGGTCTTGCCGAGGGTTTCTTCGCTGGTGTAGCCGGTGATTTCGGTGAACGCGCGGTTGATGGAGGTAATCCGTCCCGCAGCGTCGGTCACCATCACGGCTTCCTCCGCCTGATCCAGGATGACATCGGTAGAGCGTGTTTGCTCCTGGGATCGACCTGGTCTGAATTCCGTGAGTACGACGACACAGCCGCTGTTGTCCAGGCCTTCTCGTAATGGGGTACAAATGTAGTTGATTCTTTTGCCAAGCTTGCCATTTTTCTGAAGGAAGGACAGTTGCCCCTGGCGGTTCTCGCCGTCATTCAGGGTCGCGATAAAGGGGCAGTGGGCGGAATCGACGGGTTTGCCATTTTCATCGGCACCGACCAGAACGTCGCAGCAAGGACTGCCAAAGACCTCGGTCGCATCCCGGGCCAGGAGACGTAAGGCCACCTCGTTTGCATAGGTGACCAGGCCGCTTCGATCGACGCTGATGAGCCCATCTCCGGCCGCATCGAGAATACGAACATTGCGGCGATGGACATCCTCGATGGCCAACTGGTAGGTATGCCGCTGTGTGACATCGCGGGCATTCATGACCAGTTTGTCCTCCCCACTCGAACTGCGAGTTCGTTTGATCGCCAACTCGATCCAGAGTTTGCTGTCATTCAGGCCGCGTGTGCGTACCAGTAGCGTGATGGTGGCGTCTGTTTCGCTGAGTTTTTTCAGGCCACGCCGAAAGATCACCCGATCTTCGTCATGGAGGAAGTCTTCGACAGGCTGACCTATCATCACCTCCGCGGGTGTTCCGAACAATTCGACGCTGGCGGGTGAGACGAAAAGGAAATGCCCGGTCAGATCGATACTCGCGATCATGTCGGTTGAGTTTTCCGCGAGCAGGCGAAAACTATCCTCTTTCGAGCGGAGCGCTCGCTGAGCAAGAACTTCGATCAGGGCGAGTGAGAGGGACTGTGCGGCATCCAGCTCCACTTGCGACCAGGGCATGGACTTATCACGGTAGGTCTCGCTCCAGGTCGCGAAGGACTTTCGTGGCGAGATGCGCAACTCGCCATTCTCCTGCGTCACCAGTTTGTTTGGCTCCCCCGCCCAGCGCAGGGTGCGGATTATGCCTGGGCGGAACCACATGACGAAATCGCGCGCCTCGTGGTTCAGGGGGGCGACCAACATCCCCGATGTTCTGTCCTGCAACTCGGAGAACTCGACACCCAGGTCTGCCAGGTGTTCGGTATGGAAGACCGGCGCGGGTTGCATTACGCGCAACATCGAGACCAGACGGTCTAGCGCTTCCTCGTCCGGCACCACCCCAATGTGATGAAGCGTGCCCCCCAGGGAGACGATGGCGCCGTCGGCTCGGACGATGCCGAGTAAATCCTCGCCGTAAAGTTTGATCACCGCGCCCAGATCCTGAGCACCCCGGATCCTCTCTGTCAGGGAGAACAGCAGTTCGCGGATACGGGCGTTGATGGCAGCGCGTTCCTGGGCATCCATGTGGATCAGTTTCAGCGAAACGACGCGGCCGATGAACTCGTCAAGTTCCCGCTCCCGCAGGGGCACGAACTTGGGGGTCATATGATGGCAGGCGATCAGCCCCCAGAGCCGGCCGTTCTGAACCAGGGAAATGCTGAGGCTGGCCTTGACCCCCATGTTACGCAGGTAATCCACATGCATCGGCGACATGCTGCGCAACCAGGAATAACTGAGATCCACTTCCGCGGGATCACGGTCGGAAAGCACCAGCGGCACCGGGACGGCTTCGACATCGGCGATCATGCGAACCAGGTTCCTGGTGTAGAGCAAACGCGCCTGGGCAGGAATGTCCGATGCGGGAAAGCGGTTTCCAAAATAGGAATCCAGGGTCTCCTCCCGGCTCTCGGCGATGACCTCGCCATCCCAGTTGCTGTCGAAGCGGTACATCATCACTCGGTCGAAGCCAGTCAGCAGGCGGACCTGATCTACCACCGCGTCGGCATAGCGGGAGAGATCCTGCTCCGCATCCAGACTCCAAAGCGCATCACGGATGGGAATGAAGAGTTCGTGGAATACGTCGCCGCCGGCAGCAGGCTGACCGGCTATTTCCACCACGACATGGTGGTCGGTGCGGTAGACCTGGGCATCCCTATGGTCCGTCCCGCCCACGCGATCCAGAGCCAGCGAACCGATGGAAGCGCCTGGCTGCTGTTGCCGTTCCACCATCTCGCGCAGCCTTCCTGCCGATTCCGCACCCAGCAATGCGTCGATGGACAAACCAAGAGCCGCGACGGGTGGCATGGCAAGCAGCGCGGCGCAATTCGCGCTAACCGCACGCAAGCTCCAATCAACGGCGTCAAAAGCCAGCAGAACTCCGCCATCCTGAATGCTGCCGATACGATGGATGGGTTCTCGGGCACACTGGAGCAGCGCCTCTTCCAGAATCGCTGGGAAGTTGTACCCCCGGCTCTCGGGAAATGCGTCCGAGCCGCCCCCCAAGGGGGCCAAGTCGTTCTTGGGGGCGGCCCGGCGAACGACTTGAGAGCCTGAAAGTTCAGGACGGCTGGTGGAGGCCGTCATCGAGTAGTGCTTCCAGAATATTGAAAACGTTCAAGGCGGCCTCTCCGGCACGCCGGCATTGCACCGGGTCACCTGAGAGTCCCTCGGCGTAGGCGCAGAAGGACGCCCAGCGGTTCTCCGTGTCGGCGCCATAGGCGAAGAAGAACCGTGCTCCGCGTTCCGGGCTAAGGCCCAGATTCGCCTTTAGATGACGGCTGATGACCTGCCCTCCAAGGGTAGAGCCTTCGATGGCGTACAGCATGCCGATCCGTTCCGCTGCGTCACCAGGAACAGCGATGACCCGCCTGGTCTGCGGGGGCGGAAGCGCGCCACCCAGAGCCGCGATGTCCTCGGCCAGCCAGGACAGTTTCTGCCGGTCGGCATAGGAAAACTCGCTTGCATTGGCTGCCAGACCGTCGAGGATGGCGGGTTCCACGACCCTGAAAAAACGGTGATAGGTAGCCAGGATCAGCCGATAGTTGGAGAGGGGGAAATCCGCCCGGGTGAGCCCGGCCAGGAGGGGATGGAGGTTCAGACGGACGTGTGCGGCGTGCGTGGCCTGGCGAAGCTGGTGGTGCACAGTGACCGGCCTGTCCGGTGCGCTTTCAATGACGGGCGTATGGTTTTTCATGATCTCCGGGATCGGTGGGCACAGGCGCGCATCATCATGGCCAGCCACGATGCGCCACAAAACTCGCTTAGTTTAGTCTCTTACCCACACCGAGCCCAACCCCGCAGCCTGGTGATCGACGGGAGGGAAACGTTTCATTCATACGGCGGAATAAACGGCATTCCGCCCTACGCTGTCCGTCATGCCTTTGCCCCCAGGGCGCGGGCGCGCTCGGTCCGCTGTTGTTGTTCCCGATTTTCCTCGGCCAGCGTCCAGGAATCGGCGATCCAGCCTCCCAGATGTGCCTGAACCAGATCGGCCAGGGCGGAGATCCACAATGGGCGATCATTGAGTGCCGGGATATAGCGGAATTCGCCACCGCCGGCATTGAGGAAGGTGGCTTTCCCTTCCATGGCGATTTCTTCCAGCGTCTCCAGGCAATCGGCGGCGAAACCGGGGCAGACCACGTCGATGCGCCGGGTCTTGGCGCGGCCGAGTTGTTCCAGCGTCGCCGCAGTATAGGGTTGAAGCCACTCGGCGCGGCCGAAGCGGGACTGGAAAGTAATGCGGAACTGTTCGGGGGCCAGGCCCAGCGTCGCAGCGAGCAATCGCCCGGTCTTGCGGCATTCGCAGTGGTAGGGGTCGCCCAGGTCGAGGCTGCGCCGTGGTGTGCCATGGAAACTCATCACCAGCACTTCGGGTCGGCCGTGTTCCGCCCAATAGGCTTCGACGCTCTGGCGCAAGGCGTCAAGGTAGCCCGCATGGTCGTGGAAATGCTTGATTACGCGGGTTTCCGGCGGATTGCGTGTATGCAGCAGCGTATCCCATACCGCGTCCAGGGCGGAACCGGTGCTGCTGGCGGCATATTGCGGGTAGAGGGGAAGAACCAGGAGGCGATCGACCCCGCGCGCTTTCATCGCGGCGATCTTGTCCGCGACGGCGGGGTTGCCATAACGCATGGCGTAGTCCACCAGCACAGGCTGGTTCAGACGCTCGCCCAACAGCCCCTTGAGCAGTTTGGTCGCACGTTCCGTGTAGACCTTCAAGGGTGAACCTTCCGGGCGCCAGATCGCGGCATATTTCTCGGCGGACTTGGCCGGGCGGGTGGTGAGGATGACGCCGTTGAGGATCAGCCACCAAAGCGGCCGGGGGATTTCCACCACGCGCCGGTCCCAGAGGAATTCCTTGAGATAGGGGCGTACCGCAGCCGCCGTGGGCGCGTCCGGCGTGCCCAGGTTGATGAGGAGAACGCCGATGCGTGCGTTCTGGTCGGGTTGGTAGGGGGGTTCGGGAAGATCGAAGGGCATACAGAGGCAAGTGGCAAGGGGCAAGGGGCAAGGTGCAATGATATTGCACCTTGCCCCTGCTTCAGTGGTAGGAAAGCGCGCTCGACAGCAGCCTGGCGGTGATGTCGACGATGGGGATGACGCGTTCGTAGGCCATGCGCGTGGGGCCGATGACGCCCAGAGTGCCGACCACTTCGCCATCGACTTCATAGGGGGCGGCGATGACGCTGCATTCATCGAGCGGAGCGACGCCCGACTCCGCGCCGATGAATAGCTGCACGCCGCTGGCGGCGTGGCCCACATCGAGCAGTTGCATGAGTTCGGTCTTCTGTTCGAACAGGCCAAACAGTTCGCGCAGCCGCCCCATGTTGGCGAACAGATCGGGCGTACCCAGCAGGTTGCGTTCGCCCGAGAGCACATATTCCTTGCCCACACAGCTGAAGGCTTCGGTGCCGATGCTGACCACGGCTTCCATGAGCCGGCTGATGTCGGACTGGAGTTGCGCCAGTTCCCGTGCCAGGCGGGGCTGCACCTGTTCGAACGACAGGCCGGTGAAGTGCTGGTTGAAATAGTTGGCGGCGCGCACCAGTTGGCTCGGGTCGTAGGGGCGCTCGCCGACGATCACGCGGTTTTGTACTTCGCCGTCGTCCATCACCATGATGAGCAGGAGTCGCTTGTCCGACAGGCTCAGGAATTCGATCTGACGCAGGCCCTGGCTGCGCCGCTTCGGGATGAGGACGACGCCAGCATAGGCACTGAGTTCGGCCAGCAGGTGGGAAGCCGCGTTGAGGAGTTGCTGCGGGTCGTTGGGCGCCAGCGTGGATTCGATCTGGCGCACTTCCCCTTGCCCTAGCGGCTTCACAATCAACAGGGTGTCGACGAACAGCCGGTAGCCGCGCGGCGTCGGCACGCGACCGGCCGAGGTGTGCGGGCTGGTGATGAAGCCACCTTCCTCGAGGTCCGACA
>CAISDD010000506.1 GCA_903883985.1 uncultured Pseudomonadota bacterium
TCGACGGCGGCGATGAATTCGCGGGCGGCCAGGGGTTCGGCCAGCCACGCCTGCTCGTAGACCGCATATTCGGCCAGGTTGCGGCCGACGGATTCTGCCGCGCGCCCACGCCAGTTCATGACGCCCTGGATGAACTGGTCGACTCTGGACGCTGCGATGTCACCCAGGTAGGGGCGTAGCGCCAACACCCAATCGAAATCGGCCAGTGCATGCAACAGGTCTGCGGCGAGCACGCCATCCCCTTCCACCCGAAAGAGATCGCCCACCTTGCCGCCGGCGAGCCACCCCGGCAGGGCGGCCGGGTCGAGGATCAGTTGCAAGTCAGGGGTGGCATCGCTGCTCGCGGGGACGAAGCCGCCGTCGCTCTCGATGCGCAAGGACAGCCGCAGTGGCAGGGCGAGTTGCACACACTTACCGACATGGCGGGCCAGGCGGGACTTCACGTTGGCTTGTTTGCCCAGCAGCGCATTGAGGGCGGCGAGGAGGATAAAGTTGGGGGTGGAGTCGAGCATGGCAAGATTGTATGCGAAACGTTGATAATCCCGGCCCCGGTCACCCATTCTTCCCTCCCATGAACATCGACGGCAAACCCACCCGCAGCATCTGGCCCAGCGAGGGCGCGGTCGAGATCATCGACCAGACCCGATTACCTCATGAATTCGTGGTGCGCCGCCTGGAAACCCTGGAGGATGCCGCCGAGGCTATCCAGGTGATGCGGGTGCGCGGCGCGCCGCTGATCGGCGCTACCGCCGCCTATGGCCTGACCCTGGCCGCCAGGGACGATCCCGGGGAGGCCGCGCTGCGGGGTGCGGCCGCTGTACTCATCGCCACCCGCCCCACCGCGGTCAATCTGCAATGGGCGCTGCGGCGCATGCTGGCGAGGCTGCTGCCGCTGCCCGCCGAACAGCGACTGGCCGCGGCCTGGGGCGAAGCGGCGCTGATCTGCGAGGAAGACGTGGCGCAGAACCAGGCCATAGGCCGGCACGGACTGGGCCTGATCCGGGCCATGGCCGAGCGTAAAACCGGGCCGGTGAACCTGCTCACCCACTGCAACGCCGGTTGGCTCGCCACGGTGGACTGGGGCACGGCGCTGGCCCCCATCTATGCCGCGGTGGCTGCGGGAATCGAATTGCACGTCTGGGTGGACGAGACCCGGCCGCGCAACCAGGGGGCCAGCCTCACCGCCTGGGAGCTAGGGAAACACGGCGTGCCCCATACGGTCATCGCCGACAACGCCGGCGGCCATTTGCTGCAGCATGGCCGGGTCGATCTGGCCATCGTCGGCACCGACCGCACCGCCGCCAACGGCGACGTCTGCAACAAGATCGGCACTTATCTCAAGGCCCTGGCGGCGTTCGACAACGGCGTGCCGTTTTACGTCGCCGCCCCAGGCCCCAGCATCGACTTCGCGCTGGAGAGTGGGAAGGACATTCCCATCGAGGAACGCGGCGCCGAAGAGGTCATCAAGATCGCCGGCCTGGACGATGCCGGCCGAGTGGTGACCGTGCAACTCACCCCCACCGGCAGCCCCGCCGCCAACCCGGCCTTCGACATTACTCCGGCGCGACTGGTGACCGGGATCATCACCGAACGCGGAGTGTGTGCCGCCAGCCGCGATGGCTTGGCGGGGCTGTTCCCGGAACGGGCGGAGCGAACATGAACCCGCTTTCCCTGGCAAGCGCGGCTGTAGGAGCGGCTTCAGCCGCGATCAGTACCCCGGAACACGTAGCGAGTACCGCACGCCGCAGCGTTGCCCTGGGCCTCAACCAGGGCAGTTCCGGCAATATCAGTGCGCGATCCGGGGAGGGATTTCTCATCACCCCCTCGGGGCGTGAGATGAGTGAACTCTCCGCCGCCGAGATCGTGACCGTGGGCATGGACGGGCAGTATCCGGAAGGGGTGAAGCCGTCGAGCGAGTGGCGCTTTCATCGCGACCTCTATGTCTCGTTTCCCGAAGCTCGGGCCGTGGTGCACGCACATTCGCCGTTCGCGGTGGCTCTGGCCTGTCTGCGCCGCGACCTGCCGCCGTTCCACTACATGGTGGCCCAGGCCGGAGGTACGGATGTCCGCTGTGCGCCTTACGCCCCCTTCGGCACCCAAGCCTTGTCGGACGCCGTGATCGCTGCCCTGCAAGGGCGCCGTGCCTGCCTGATGGCCAATCACGGTTTGCTCACATGGGGGCGTAGCCTGGCGGGTGCGCTCGCCCTGGCCCTGGAAGTGGAAGCATTGTGCGGCCAGTATTTGCGCGCCAGTCAGGCGGGAGTACCAGTGCTGCTCACGGACGCGGAAATGGCCGAGGTGCTGGAGAAGTTCAAGGACTATGGCGCGCAGGATTGCGGCGCTACAGATTCTTAGTGTTGCCTCTGCAGCCGCGCGCCGGGTCCGATTCCAGCCCCAGGCGATCACGCAATCGCGGCAACGCGCTCACGGACCTCAGCATGACTTGCAAGGGACTCTGCTTACGCAAGGCGGCACAGGGGCGCCGCAACCATGCGCGCACGGCCTCGGCATCGCCGTTGAAGCGGTGCCGCAAGGATTTGTTGATGGCCAGCAGATGCCTCACCCGGCCCACCGCCTCTTCAGGGAAGGCGCAGCCGTCCTGAATCTGTCCCAGAGCACGTGCATCGATGTCGAGCAAGGTGGCCTGCTCGGTCGCATTCAGACCCCATGCCTTGAACAGGTGCAACAAGGCCGCACCCGCCGCGCCGGGAAGGGCGACTTCATGCGCATCCAGTTGGGTGAAGGCGCTGTCGCACAGATCGTAGCCTTCCAGACGACGTCGGTGCCGCAGCCGGCACACCGCTTCGATGCCCTGTTCATAGCTTGCCAGCACTTTCTGGCGGACACGGCCACTGTCGCGGCTTCCGGAGGTCGTCACCAATACCCAGCCACCGAACAAATCGGGGGTCAGCATGGCCGTGGAGTAGTGTCCGGCGGATTTCCAATGGAGCGTAAGCGGCTGTTTCATGGCAGTACTATAAGAGGCCTTGCAGTGCCCTCACAAGTGAGGGAGGCTGATAACATGCCGGGCGCTAACCCATTTACCGGAGACGGCCATGCCACAGACAAAATTCCTGCTCGCCGAGAGCGATATTCCTACCCACTGGTACAACGTCGTCGCCGACATGCCGAACAAGCCGGCCCCGCCGCTGGGGCCGGACGGCAAGCCGGTAGGGCCGGAAGCGCTGACGCCGATCTTTCCGATGGCGCTGATCGAGCAGGAAGTCTCGGGCGAGCGCTGGATCCCGATTCCGGAGCCGGTGCGCGAGGCCTACCGCCTGTATCGCCCCTCGCCTCTGTTCCGCGCGCATCGCCTGGAGCAGATGTTGGGCACCCCGGCGCACATTTACTACAAGTACGAGGGCGTCTCCCCGGCCGGCTCGCACAAGGTCAACACGTCCATCGCCCAGGCCTATTACAACGCCCAGGCCGGCATCCACCGCCTCGCAACGGAAACGGGCGCCGGCCAGTGGGGCTGCTCCCTGGCGCTCGCCGGGCAGATGTTTGGCATCGACGTGCGCGTGTTCATGGTGAAGGTCAGCTATGACCAAAAACCGTTTCGCCGTTCGATGATGCACACCTGGGGCGCCGAGGTGTTCGCCAGCCCCTCGCCGCACACCGTTACCGGTCGCCGCGCGCTGGAAGTTGATCCGGATTCGCCTGGCTCCTTGGGGATGGCCATCTCCGAGGCCGTGGAAGAGGCGGCCAACCGCCCGGACACCAACTATGCCCTGGGCTCCGTGCTCAACCACGTCTGCCATCACCAGACCATCATCGGCCAGGAAGCGAAAAAGCAGTTCGAGATGGCCGGCGAGTACCCGGACGTGGTGATCGCCTGTTGCGGCGGAGGCTCCAACTTCGCCGGCGCGGCCTTCCCGTTCTTCGCCGACAAGGCGGCGGGCGACCCGAAGGCCGCGAACCTGCGCCTGGTTGCAGTCGAGCCCACCTCCTGCCCGACCCTGACCCGCGGTCACTATGCCTATGACTTCGGCGACAGCGTCGGCTTGACCCCCTTGATGTTGATGTACACCCTGGGCCACGATTTCATGCCGCCTTCGATCCACGCGGGCGGCTTGCGCTATCACGGCGACTCGCCCCTGGTGTCGCAGTTGTATCATGAGAAGTTGATCGAGGCGGTGGCGGTGCCGCAACTGGCGACCTTCGAGGCGGGCGTGATGTTCTCCCGCGCAGAGGGCATTATCCCCGCACCCGAGTCCTGCCATGCCATCCGTACCTGCATCGACGAGGCGCTGATCTGCAAGGAAACCGGCGAGCCCAAGGTGTTGTTCTTCAACCTGTCCGGCCACGGACACTTCGACATGGCCTCCTACGACAAGTATTTCTCCGGCCAACTGGAGGATTTTGAGTATCCGGCGGCGGCCATCGACGAAGCGCTGCATCACCTGCCCCAGATCGGCTGAGGCGCCGAAAGTTGTGGGCGGCGGTGCGGCTCTGATAGCATCCGACCGTCCACTCGGATCGAGTGATGTCGATAGACGCGCGCAGCCGCGTTTGATCGAACAACCGCCAACCTGGCGGTTTTTTTGTTTCAGGCTATGCCCATCATCCTCTCTCCCAGAGGCAAGGTGGGCTTGAAGCGTCGCTCGCGCGGCGTTTACGTAAATGGAGTTTTGCAATGCCCGGATACCGTACCGACGACACCCGCATCGAACAGGGCGACGAACTGTTAGCGCCAATGCAGATCATGCGCGAGCTCAAGGCCAGTGAGGCCGCATTGCGCACCACCTACCAGGCCCGCACCCGCATCCACGATGTGCTGCGCGGCGCCGACGACCGCCTGGTGGTCGTGATCGGCCCTTGTTCCATCCACGACGCCTCTGCGGCCCTGGACTACGCGAAGAAGCTGCGGCCCCTGGCGGAGGAACTGGCGCACGACCTGGTCGTGGTCATGCGCGTCTATTTCGAGAAGCCGCGTACCACGGTGGGCTGGAAGGGCCTGATCAACGATCCGCACCTGGACGAGAGTTTCGACA
>CAISDD010000507.1 GCA_903883985.1 uncultured Pseudomonadota bacterium
CTTGCTCACGGTGGATGCGATCCGGTTCGCCCAGGGCCAGCGTTTTTTCCAGTGCGTTGGCTGCGGCTTGCAACTCGATGAGGCCGACGGTGCCGGCACCGCCTTTCAGGGCATGGGCGAGTTGCCGCGCCGTTTGCAAATCATCCCGGGCAAATGCCGCGCCTATCTCTGCGACGATGTGGCTGTTGCGATCGCGAAATAGCCGTAAAAAGCGTTCGAGCATCGCGCGGTTGCCGTTCACCCGGAGCAAGGCTTCGCCGAAATCATAGACTGCAATAGCCGCTGGCTCCGGCGCTAACGCTAGGGTGTCGCTACGCGGGTTTTCCAGGGGCTGCGTCGGTGCGGGTGCCAATGGCGAGTGGTCGGCGTCAGCCAAGGCACCAGGCACCGGCGTGGGTGTGAGCGTGGTGTGTTTCGGAAGCCAGTGGGCGAGGGCGGCATAGAGCGCGTCGGGCAGGATGGGTTTGGTGATGATGTCGTTCATGCCGGCGTTCAGTATCCTGGATCGCTCCTCGATCATGGCGTGGGCGGTCAGCGCAATGATAGGCAGGTCGGTCCGGCTCGCACGGATGAGGCGCGCGGCGCTATAACCATCCATCACCGGCATCTGTATATCCATCAGCACCAGATCGTAGTCGCCGCCGGCCACCGCCGCTACCGCCGCCGCGCCGTCGTTGGCGGTGTCGACCGTGGCTTGGGTAATTTCAACCAGTTCCCGGCCAACCTGACGATTGAATTCGTTGTCGTCCACCAGCAAGATGGTGGCACCCGTCAGATCCGGTATGGCCATGGGACGCTCACTGGGCGGCGGCAGAGAGGCAGTGTCGCTCAGCGCGCTCAGCATCGTGCCGTAGAGGGTGGTGGTCGCCACGGGTTTACACAGGAAAGCCAGGATGTTGCAGCCCTCCGCTTGCGCCTGAGCCAGCGCCGGTTCGCTACCCGTGATCAGGATCAAGTGCGACGAGTTTCCTTGGTCGCGCAGGCGGCGAGCAGTGGTCAGGCCATCCAGACCGGGCAGGTGCCAGTCGAGCAGGATGAAGTCGAAGGGCACCCCTTCCTGCAACAGCGCCGCCTCTCCGGAAGCCACGGCCTCCACCTGGCAGCCAAATTTCTTCAGTATCAGGGTATGCAGTTTGCGCAAGGTGTCGTTATCTTCGACCACCAGAACGCGCTTGCCGACCAGCATCTGGCTTTCCTCGGCTGCGCCGGCCGTCTGGGCCAATAGGCCGAAACGGATCGTGAAACTGAAGCAGGAGCCTACCCCCGCTTCGCTGGCTACCTCAATCTTGCCCCCCATGAGCTCGACTAATTGTTTGCTGATCGTCAGCCCCAGGCCGGTGCCGCCATAATTGCGCGTGGTGGAACTATCCGCCTGGGTGAAGGCGGTAAACAAGTTCAACTGCTGTGCTGGCGTCATGCCGATGCCCGTGTCGCTTACCGAGAAGCGTAAGGTGGTCGTCTGCGCACTGACGGCCAGCGTCTCCACGACCAGGCGGATCTCGCCACGCTCGGTGAACTTCAAGGCATTGTTCATCAGGTTGAGCAGCACCTGACCCAGACGAATCGGGTCGCCCTGCAAATTTTCCGTGACATCGGGCATGACGGCGACCACCAGTTCGACGCCATTTTCATGCGCCTTGTGCCTGAGCAGATCGGTGGCGCGCTGCAACACATCGTTCAGAGTGAAGGAGATGTGCTCAATTTCGAGCATCCCGGCGTCTATTTTTGAGGCGTCGAGTATGTCATTGACGATGGCCAGCAGGGAATTCGAGGCGCTGTAAATCTTGTTGAGGTAGTCACGTTCGCGCGGACCAAGATCGAGTCTCAGGGCGAGATAGGCAAAACCTAGCACGGCGTTGATGGGGGTGCGGATTTCATGGCTCATGTTGGCCAGAAATTGCCCCTTGGAAATCGTCGCTGACTTCGCCGCAGAGTTGGCGATGACGAGCTCGTCGGCGCGCTTGCCCTTCTCGCTGCTTTCATAGGCCAGCTCGGCATTGGCGATGAGGAGTTCGTCGGCGCGCTTGGCCTTCTCTTCGATCTGGAAAGCCAGCTCGGTGTTGGCGAGGACAAGTTCGTCGGCGCGTTTGCCCTTCTCTACGTTCTGAAAAGCCAGCTCGGTGTTGGCGATGGCAAGTTCGTCGGCGCGTTTGCCCTTCTCTACGTTCTGAAAGGCCAGCTCGGCATTGGCGATGGCAAGTTCGCCGGCGCGCCGGCCCTTCCCTTCGATCTGGATGGCCAGCTCGGCGTTGGCGATGACGAGTTCGTCGGCGCGCCTGCCCCTTTCTTCGTTCTGAATGGCCAGCTCGGTGTTGGCGTTGGCAAGTTCGTCGGCGCGGTTGCGCATGACTACCTTCTGAAGAATTAGCTCGGTGTTGGCCGTGGTCAGTTCACCCGAAACCTTCTTGAGGTGACTGATGTCTTCCTTGACCGCCACGTAATTGCGCAAAACGCCGCTCTCGTCAAATACGGGTGAGATTGATGCCCGTTCCCAGTATGACGTTCCGTCTTTGCGGTGACTGTAGAGTTCGCCCTGCCAGGTTTCCCCGCTGAGGAGCGTGGCCCACATCGTTTGGTCATCCTCAGGCGACTTCTCCTCGGAGCAGAGAATTATTGGTTTATTCCCGATGATTTCGTCGAGTCGGTAGCCCGTCATTTCCTCATATTTCGGATTTACATACTGGATAGCGGCATTGGCGTCAGTAACCATGATAGGCACCGGACTCTGCTCGAGGGCGCGCGTCAAAGCCCTGCGCACTTCCCCGGCTCGCTTCTGCTCGGTAATGTCGTAATTAACCCCGGTCATGCGCAGCGGATTTCCTGCCTCATCGCGCAGGACAACGGCCTCTGCCTTGAGGTGGCGAATTTCTCCTGTAGGCCAGACAATCCTGAACTCGGTGTCGAATTCCTTTAGTCCTTGCATTGCCTGCTTGATTTCCGCGTTACCGCGGGCTTTGTCGTCCACGTGGAGCCCGTTTTGCCAAGCTTCATAGGCTCCTGAGAACTCTTCCTCGGCTACGCCATACAGGGCAAACATCTGCTTGTCCCAGATCAGTTTGTTCTCGGGGATGAGGTAATCCCAGACACCGATATGAGCGGAATCAGTGGCGAGAGAAATACGTTGATTAAGCTGACTGATCTCCTTCAAGAGCCCCTCGGTAATGCGTTCTGTCCGCTTGCGCTCGCTGACGTCGCGCTGGATGACGACAAACTTGCGCTCGCCGACCAGTCGTATTGTATTGATCGACATTTCGAGCGGGAATGTGCTGCCGTCGTGGCGCAGGCCCTCCACCTCGCGGCTCAAAGGGCCCGTGTGAGCCTCGTGTGCGTCGTTGCTGTCGAGTCGGTGTGCGGCCAGGTGGCGGTTGTGCGCGATACGATACGACTCGGGCATCAGCATGTTGATGTGCTGTCCTATCATCTCCCCGGCGGCGTACTGCCAGAGCCGCTCGGCCGCCGGATTGATCGTTTCCATGGTGCCCTGCTCGTCAAGGGTGATCACGCCGTCGCTCATGGTGTTCACGATCGCGGTAACGCGCGCCGAGACCTCGCGCAGTTCTTCTGTCATATGCAACGCACGCATTTCGGCGCGCTGACGGCCGTTAGCTTGCTGCCGTGACAGCAGTGCTAGCAGGGTACTGAGCAAGGCGATTCCGGCGAACATGAGCCACGGCGACGTATGATCGGTTGCCGCATCGAACTTAGGTGTGCTGCTGATCTGCAGCGTGATCGCCCGGCCGTTCAGCTTCAGCGTCTGGGGAGAGACAAAATCGGGGTCGCCCAGGGCATTCTGGCCCGTACCCGGACTGGCCTTAGGTCTGGAGTCGTACAGCACGTCGCCGGCCTCGGAGAGCACAATATTGACACTACCTTGCACCACGTCGCCTAAACCACCGAGCAATTCCTTGAGGACGATGGGCGCGTACAGCACACCCAGCAAAGACGCGTGGCGCTCCTTGGCCGTTGCGGGCTGCGCGCCGTGAGTGTAGACCGGCAACAACAGCAGCACGCCGGGCGTCTTGTGCGCATCTTGCACCAGCGTGATGCCATGGGTCATGGTTGGCTCGCCGCTGGCTATGGCCTGCTCTATGGCTGCTCGGCGCAGCGCTTCGGAGCCGATGTCCAGACCCGCCGCCCCGGTGTTGTTTACCGCCGGCTCGATCCGCTTGACTACATAGAGGTCTTCGTGCTCGCGCTCGGCAAATTGACGCAGGGCGAACAGGGGCGCGCCGTCGGCCCGCTCGGCAGCCAGAAAGGCGCTCAGATCCGGGCGCATGACGTGTGCAATGAAACCCAATCCCCTGAGGCCATGGAATTCATGGGCTAGATCGTGCGATGCGACGAAGTGCTGAAAATCGGCGCGCGTCAGGCCTGGCTTGGTGGCGTACAGGCCCCTGAGGCCATTCAAGCCGGAGATCGGGTGGACGAAGCGCTCGGTGACATCGGCTAAAACGCTTTCGGCACCCAGTTTAAAAAGCTCCTCGGCGTCAAGGTGGACTTCGTTTCGCTCCCACAGACAACCGATGACGGCCAGGCACAGCCCGAGAACAAATATTGCCAGCGGCAGGTGCTGCCCATAGCGCAGGAATTGTTTGCTCATGATGGTGCTAGCGGCGGCTGTGGCCGCTCCTGGTTCGTTATTTGAGATGACTTGGGGGGGGGGTACCGGTAAGCAAGGGCTGCGCCTGGCTCGTCTCGTGTAAGCGCTCGTCGTTAGCGGTCATGCGTAGCCTCTTGAAGGTTCGAATCGTTGGTGCCTCAAGAGGCTCGTCTATCTATATATAAAGGTTAACAGATGCCTATGCTACTTTGGTGTTTTTGGTGTTTGTCAGTTAAAAACTTATTTCGTCTGTTACACAGCCACCTCAACATTGGGGTACTCTACAGTCAAGGACGCACTGAATACGGCGGAAATCATGAGCGACAACAGTGGTAGCGAAGAAGATGAACAGGTCGTGGTATTTCAACTGGTTGACGCTGAGCTTGACGTGCCGGTGGAAATGACTCCTGTGCCGAAGGCGAGTTAAGTCGTGCCCATCGTCAAGCTTGTTCAAGCCAAAACCGTCGAGAGCGACAAGCGCAGCCATCCGCGCGACCTGGCCGGTCTCATGGCCAGCCTGGACGCACCCGACGCGACGGCCCGGCGTTGGGCGGCACGCGATCTAGCCCCGTTTACCGAGGCTGTTCCGGCCTTGGTCAAACGTCTGAGGATAGAGACGGACACTACGGTGCGCGAGGCCATTTTCATGACGCTCACCGAGCTCGGCGATGCCAACATCGTACAGAGCCTGATCAAGTGCCTACACGGCGAGGAGGTGGAGCGGAGGAACGCGGCGATAGAGGTGATGAAGCACCTGCCCGATGCGGTGGCCCCGTTCATGCCCGGCCTTCTGGTCGACCCGGCGCCCAACGTGCGCATCCTCGCCGTCAGCGTACTCGAATCGCTACGTCACCCTGACGTGGAGAAGTGGCTGATCGAGGTCATCAGCGAAGACAGCCAGGTCAATGTCTGCGCCACGGCGGTCGATATCTTGGCCGAAGTGGGAACCGAGGCGGCCATCACCCAACTCGAAGCGCTGAAGCGACGCTTTCCTGACGAACCCTACATCCTGTTTGCCGCTGATCTGGCGCTACAGCGCATAGGCCGTACCTAGGTGGTGGATGAGACTCGCATCACGACCGAGAACTTCAATAAATTCCGGGAGTTCTTCTACCGTAAGACCGGCATTCAGTTCGAGGACAGCAAGCGCTACTTCGTGGACAAGCGTCTGATTGAGCGCATAGAGGCCACCGACAGCGGGAATTTTCGTGGCTATTTCACCCTGCTGCGTTTTCAGAGCGGCGGCGAAGAGTTGCAGGCGCTGACCAATATCATGACGGTGAATGAGACCTACTTCTTCCGCGAGGAGTATCAGTTCAAATGCCTGGTCAACTCCCTCTTGCCGGAGATCGTCAAGAAGAAGCCAGTAGATTCGACCTTGCGCATCTGGTCCATCCCCTCCTCTTCGGGCGAAGAACCCTATTCCATCGCGCTCTA
Organism: uncultured Pseudomonadota bacterium; assembly: GCA_903883985.1. GTDB lineage: Bacteria > Pseudomonadota > Gammaproteobacteria > Burkholderiales > Thiobacillaceae > PFJX01. The sequence goes on from CAISDD010000507.1 coordinate 6,038, forward strand.
TCTGACCGAGTACTGGCCTGACATTGCGCACTGGGATGTGGAGCTGATCGCCTCCGACATCGACACCCGCATCCTGAAGGAAGCGCGTACCGGCAAGTACTCGAAGCGCTCGGTGCAGCATCTGCCGGCCGATCTCCTGCGGCGGCACTTCAAGCGCACGCAAGACGGCGAATACCAGATCTCGGATGATTTTCGTCAGACCGTCGAGTTTTCCCGGGTCAACCTCTCTGAACCGGCGGACACGCGGCACTACCGAGGCTTCGACGTGATTTTCTGTCGCAACCTGCTCATCTACTTCGACGACCTGTCGCGGCAGAAGGTGGCCGATGCCTTATACGACGCCTTGAACCCCGGCGGCTACATCTGCCTGGGCCATGCGGAATCGATGAGTCGCATCACTTCGCTGTTCCGAGTGCGCAAGTTTCCCGAAGCCATTGTCTATCAGAAGCCGGAGGCCACATGAGTCCAACCCTGAAGCGCATACTTATCGTCGACGACGCCGCCACTGTGCGCATGTATCTGCGCTCGATACTCGAAGGCGCGGGCTATGCGGTCGAGGAGGCGATCAACGGCATCGAGGCGCTGGAGAAAGCCCTGACCCTACCCTTCGATCTCTACCTGGTGGACGTCATCATGCCCAAGCAGGACGGCTACGGCTTCCTGCGCGAACTACGCCGGCAGGATATTCCACAAGCCCCGGCGGTGATGATCACGACCGAAGCCGAAAGCCGCGATCAAGCCCGTGCCTTTGAGAGCGGGGCCAATTCCTATATGGTTAAACCGATCAAGCCGGAGGAACTGCTGGCTCACTGCCGCCTGCTCCTGAACGCCCCAGGTGACTCGCCATGAATTCCCTGTTTGAACACTAGGCGCATGCTGCGACCCTGCCCTTTGCCGAGTTGGCACCTCCCACGACTGTGACAGCGCCTGTCCTTGAGCGTACCCTGTAGATTAAGCGCGCGAATCGAAATCTGGAGACTGACCGTGGCCAAAACAGTATTTATCGTCGACGACTCGCTCACCATGTTGATGAGCGTCAAGAACACCCTGGAGAAGGGCGGTTACGCCGTCGAGACCGCCAATGATGGCCTGGAAGCCTTCACCCGGTTGCAGGGAGGGTTCAAGCCCGACCTCATCATCACCGACATCCACATGCCCAACATGAACGGCATAGAATTCATCAAGAACGCCCGCACGCTGCTGCGCTTCACCCCCATCCTGACACTGACCACGGAGAGCCAGTCGGTCAAGAGCAACGAGGCGAGGAAGCTGGGCGCCACCGGTTGGCTGATCAAGCCGCTGGTCGATGCGGACATGCTTGCGGTGGTCAAACAGGTACTGCGCGCAGCCCCGTAATCCAACCCAAACACCCACAACGCACCCAGAAGATACTGCAGCCTGGTGAGCGAAGGGGGTCGTGGGAGCGGGCTTGCCCGCGATGACGGGCAGGGGGGAAGTCAGCCCCTGGGATGATGTTTCTGGTGCAGGGTCTTCAGGCGTTCCTGCGCCACATAGGTGTAGATCTGGGTGGTGCTGATGTCGGCGTGACCCAGGAGGGCTTGCACGGTGCGCAGGTCGGCACCGTGGTTGAGGAGGTGAGTGGCGAAGGCGTGGCGCAGGGTGTGCGGGGAGAGGGCCTTGTCGATGCCGGCCACCTGGGCATGGCGCTTGATGAGATACCAGAACGCTTGCCGGGTCATGGCGCCGCCGCGCTCGGTGACGAACAGGGCTGCGCTTTTCCTGCCATTGAGGATCAGAGGCCGCGCCTCCTGGACATAACGGTCGAGCCAGTCCTGGGCCTCCTCGCCCAGAGGAACCAGGCGCTCCTTGCTGCCCTTGCCGAAGATGCGGGCGACCCCGTCCGTGATGCTGACGGCGGCGCTGGGCAAATTGACCAGTTCGGAGACGCGCAATCCCGCGGCATAGAGGGTTTCCAGCATGGCGCGATCGCGCAAGCCTATCGGGGTTGTGACATCGGGGGCGAAAAGCAGGGCTTCCACGTCCGATTCGCCGAGGCTTTTCGGCAGCGGTTTGGGTAGGCGCGGCGGATCGACGCGCAGCGTCGGGTCGTCATTGCGGCGGCCTTCGCGCAACAGCCAGCGGTAATAGCGCTTGATGGCGCTGAGTTGGCGGGCGAGGCTGCGGGCGGCGATTTTTTCGTCCAGGCTGCGGTGGGCGAGAAAAGCCTGGACCTGGTGGGTGGCCGCCTGGTCCGGAGCCTGGCCCTGGCTTTCCAGCCAGGTGAATAATTGCGCGAGGTCGCGGCGGTAGCTCTCCAGAGACAGCGGCGCCAGGCCGTCTTCCAGCCAGAGCGCGTCGCAGAAACGGTCGAGTTCGGCGTTCTCTAAATCGCTGCTCATAACGCGCCTTCGTGCGCCAGCAGCCAGCGTTTGCCCTCGATCGCCTCTCCCGCTTTGCAGTGGTTGAAGCCGCCTAGGCCGCGCGCGGCGACGACGCGATGGCAGGGGAGGATGATGGGCCAGGGATTGTCCCCCAGCGCCTGGCCTACCGCGCGGGCTCCGGAGCCGATGCGGCGGGCGAGTTCGGCGTAGGAGAGCGTCTGGCCCAGGGGAATATCTAGCAGAGCTTGCCAGACACGGCGGCGAAAATCCGTGCCGCAGGGGGCCAGAGGCAAATCGAAACGGTGCGACGGGTCGGCGTAGTAGGCTTCGAGTTGCGCGGCAATTTCCCTGACTTGCAGGGTGTCGGGTGCCCATGTCGGAGTGGTGCGCGGCAGGAACTCCAGCCGCAGCAGCGCGCCAGCATCAAGGTAGACGCCGATGGCGGCAAAGGGCGCGGGCAGAATGGCGTCGATGCGGGGGATCATGGCGCTTCGACGGCATGAACCAGGTGGAGCAGCGTGATCTGTGCGGCCTCGTAGTCGAGTCGGCCAAGCTGAAGCAGCAGTCGCTCGACGGATTTTCGTTCCACTCGGCCTGTCAGTGCAGTTTCCAGGATGTCGCGGAACTCATGCGGCACGATGCGGGAAGCCTCGAGCATGGCGGCGAGCTCGCGCAGCAGCGAGCGGACATGGGCCCGTTCCAGGGCGCTCTCGGGCCCGGTGTCGAACCGCGCCAGGGCAGGTGGCGTGATCGACGCGCTGGCTCGCGCCGGAATGCATTGCACCAGGACACGGGCCAACTCGCGCGGGTCAACCGGCTTGGCGACGTGGGCGTTCATGCCTGCGGCCTCGGTGGCCTGGCGATCCTGGCTCATGGCGGCTGCGGTCATGGCGATGATCGGCAGGGTGCCCTTGCGAGCGCGAATTTCCCGTGTTGCCTCGAAGCCGTCCATCACTGGCATCTGCAAGTCCATGAGGACGGCGTCGTAAGGCGTGTCGGCCACCCTTTCCACGGCCTCCGCACCGTGTTTTGCGACCTCCACCCGCAGACCCATCCTCTCCAGGAAGGCCTTGGCGACCAGACGGTTGGAGGAATTGTCTTCCACCAGGAGGACGCGAGCGCCTCGGATATCCCGCGCCAATTCGGCAAGTTCGTCGCCCAAGGTGGGAGTCTCGGTCATGGATTCGGGTGCTCCTGCGGCCACGGCGAGCCGCGCGCTGAAATAAAAACGACTTCCCAGTCCGAGTGTGCTCTCCAGGCCGATTTCCCCTCCCATCAATTGCACCAGGCGCCGGCAGATGCTCAACCCCAGTCCGCTGCCGCCGTACTGACGCGTGATCGAGGCATCCGCCTGCGAGAAGGGGATGAAGAGCTGGGCCTGTTGCTCCGGGGAAATACCAATGCCACTATCTCGCACAGAAAAGTCCAGGCGGATCGCACAGCCCTCCAGCCGAGTGGCGGCGACACTGAGGCAAACCTCTCCTTGCCCGGTGAACTTGACGGCATTGCCGACCAGGTTGCTAAGCACCTGGGTGAGCCGCAGGGGATCGCCACACAGACGGCCGGGCACATTGGCGGCCACATCGAAGCGCAGTGAGATTTTTTTTTCCTCGGCGCGCACGGTGAACAGGGCGCAGAGGTTCTCCAGGAGTTCCTCGATCTGGAATTCGACCTCTTCCAGTTCCATGCGGCCAGCCTCGATCTTGGAGTAGTCGAGGATGTCGTTGAGGATGCTCAACAGTGCGCGCGACGAGGTCAGCAGCTTGGCGACGTAGTCGTGTTGCCTGCTGTCTAGCGGGGTATCGAGCAGCAATTGCGACAGACCGATCACCGCGTTCATCGGGGTGCGGATTTCGTGGCTCATGTTGGCAAGGAAATCGCTTTTCGCCTGATTGGCGGCTTTGGCTTCGTGGGTGGCCGCAGCCAGCGCACTCATGCGCTCGGCCACTTCGTCCTCCAGGCCACCGGTGAGCCGCGCCAGTCGGGTACTCATGCGGTTGAAGGCCTCCGCCAGTAGCCGGAATTCGCGCGGCCCCGTGATCTGCACCTGGGTACCGACGGCGCCAGCGGCAAGGCTGCGGGTCGCCCGCAGCAAGCGCCGCATCGGACGAATCAGGCGCATGCCGAAACGCCAGGCGATGAGCCAGGTTAGCGCCAGCACCAACGTTAACCCCGTATAGGTGATTTGGCGCAGATGCAAGAGCGGGGCCTGGGCTTCCTCGGCGTCGATCTTGACCACCATGCCCCAACGCAAGGCCGGCAGGTAGCGCCAGGCGGCCAGGATTTCGCGGCGCGCGTAATCGCGGGTGATGCCGCTGCCGGCGACACCGCTCAACGCCTGCCGCATCGGTTGGGCTGTGTCCTTCAAGGGAATGCGATAGCGGAAGGCGGCATGCTCGATGTGGTGCAAGGGGCCGGTGTAGAGCGCTTCGTCCCCCAAGCGCATGGCGAGCACGGTTTCCCCGCTGAGCCCCAGGCCGTCTCGGGCAGAAGTCACCGATTGCAGTTGTTCGAGGTTGATCTGCAAAACCAGGACGCCGATGCATCGCCCGCGCTGAAATACCGGGGTGATCAGGAAACTCGCGGGCAGGTTGCCGGAGGGTGAGTATTCGAGAAAGGGAGTGAGATTGGTCTGTAGGTAGCGGCTCGCCAGCAGAAAGCCCCTGGCCAGGTGACTCAAGCGCTGCGGCCCGGTAAGCAGATTGTTGCCGAGCTCCGATTCGTGCTTGACCGAATAGACTACGTTGCCGCGCAGGTCGATCAAGAGGTAATCGTAGTAATGCGGGTTGTGAAAATGGAAATCCAGGGTCGGGGCGATTTCCTCACTCAGGCGACGATAGGCCGGGCTGTCGAAGCCATCGCGCGTCCAGGCACTGGAAAGACGCTGTAGCGCAGCCGCCAGGTTCGGATCGGCGCTCATTTCCAGGATATGGTCATAGCGTTCGTTCAAATAGGCGTCGATCTGCGCCGCCTTCTTGTCGGCCACCTGTCCCAGGTTTTCGGTCACCGCCAGGCGCAACGCGCCTTCATAGGCGAAAAGCAGGTACTGACTGGTCACCGCCAGCGGCAGGGCGGCGATGGCGAGAAATGCCAGGGAAAGCCAGCCGCGCAGGGAAAGGTTCACCGTCCGGGCATTCATTTTCCAGCCCGTTTGACGAGGGTCAGCCATTCCGCCTTGCTGCGGGTGATAGGGAAGGGGGTAGGGCGCAACGGTTCTCCCAGGTCGAAGACGATGTTGAAGCCGCCCTGGGGACTCGCTTCGGCGACGCGCGCGGATTTCCACAAATGCCCGGTGGTGCTATCCACCGCCAGCACACCCGAGGGCGCGTTCAGCGTCTGCCTTTGCAGTGTCAGCCTGACGACATCCAGTTCGGCCGTCCCGGCCGCTGCCACGGCCTGGGCCCAGAGTTTTACTCCGACATAAGCGGCCTCGCCCGGGTCGCAGGTCACCTTGTCGAACCCGTAGCGCCGCTGCCATGCCTGAACGAAACGCTGATTGGCGGCTCCGGGCAGAGACTGGAAATAGCTCCAGACGGCGTAGTGGCCCCGGCGACGCAACTCGGGCAGGGTCTTGAGCTCAAGTTCGCCGACACTGAAGGAGACCACGGCCTGGTGGCCCATTCCCGCCGCATTCAAGGCGCGGAAGAAGGCCTGGTTGCTGGGGCCGTTGACGGTATTGAAGACGACATCGGGGCGTGCCTCGCGGATTTCCCGTGCGATGGCATCGAAGTCGGTATCGCCCAGCGGGCGGTAACGTTCGCCCAGGATCACGCCGCCATCGACTGCGGTCAGATCGGCGATCAGCCGGTTGGCGATGCGTGGAAACACATAGTCGGAGCCCACGAGAAATACGCGGCGACCGAGCCGGTCCAGCGCCCAGCGTGTGCCGGGAATGATCTGCTGGTTGGCGGTGGAGCCGGTGTAGAGCAGATAGGGCGACTGCTCCAGGCCTTCGTATTGCAAGGCGTACACCATGAGGTGCTGGTGTTTTTCCACTACCGGCAGGACGGCCTTGCGGCAGGCCGAAGTCCAGCAGGCGAACAGGACATCGACGTGCTCTCGGCTTATCAGACGCTCGGCTTCGATCGCCGCCATAGCCGTTTGGGAATGGGTGTCGCCTGGCACCAGTTCAAGCAGGCGCCCCTGTATGCCGCCGGCGGCATTGATTTCTTCCGCAGCGAGTTTGACCGCATCCCGCAGTGTCTGGCCGTTCACCGCCATGCTACCGCTCAGGTCATAGAGTACGCCGATGCGCAATTTCCGGTGGTCAGAGGGGGAACAAGCGGCAAGCAGCATCACCAGTAGCAGAACCAGGCAGCGCGTCAGGGCTGGCGGTCTCACACGGCCACCACCACTCGGTTTCGCCCCTGTTGCTTGGCCCGATACAAGGCCGCATCGGCATGCAGGAACAGTTCGCCAGGGTCGCTATCCATGCTGGGTTTCAGCGTGGCGCAACCGAGGCTGATGGTGACGCAGGGGGCGACCGGGGAATCGTCGTGTGCCAAGTTCAGGGATTCGACGATCTGGCGTACCCGCTCGGCGATGGTGTGCGCGCCTGCGCTATGGCAGCCCGGCAGGATCACCGCGAACTCTTCGCCGCCGTAACGCGCCACCAGGTCGCCTGGGCGCAGTTGCGAGGCGGAGAGGGCGATCCCCACCTGGCGCAGGCACTCGTCGCCGGCACCGTGGCCGTAGCGATCATTGAAAGCCTTGAAATGATCGACATCGATCATGAGTAAGGACATGGGCATCAGGTTGCGTGCCGAACGGCGCCATTCCTGGCGGAAGGTTTCATCGAAGCGGCGCCGGTTGGGAATGCCTGTGAGTGCGTCGATGGAGGCCTGCGCTTCGAGCAGATCGGTGCGCAGCTTGAGATTCAGATGGGTGCGCACGCGCGCGACCACGACCGGGAGTTCGAGCGGCTTGGCGATGTAATCGACCGCGCCGCAGTTGAAACCGCGGATCTGGTCCGCAGACTCGCTCCTGGCCGTGATGAAGATCACGGGAATGCCGCGTGTGGCGGGATTCTCCTTCAGCCGCCGACACACCTCGTAGCCGTCCATGCCCGGCATCATCACGTCGAGCAGAATCAGATCCGGTTTCTCCGGGCAGTCCGCCAATTCCAGAGCCCTGGCGCCATGGGTGGCGAACTTGATCTGGTAGAACGGGGACAACACGCCCGCTAGCAACTCGATATTGGTCGGCACGTCGTCGACCACGAGTATCAGCGGTTTTCCCCGACGGTGGGCCGACAAGCGCGATTCGGCATGCAAGGGCTTGTGCGCATCGTCCTGATCCGCGCGCCCCGGTTTTTCGCGAAACATGCGCGGCCCGGTCGGTTCCCGCACCACCGAACGTTGCAGGTCATCCAGGCGTTCCAGGATGCGGTCGCGTGCGTCCAGCAACTCCACCGCCAGGGCTCGGGCTCGCTCCGTCTCGCCCTGTGCATGCAGGCGGACGATCTCGGGCCCCAGCCTGTGCACCGCCTGGTGGATGGGGGCGAGTTCCCGGAAGATCGGAAGATGGCCATAACGTTCCAGCCCCTGGTGGTCGTACCAGTGGCCGAAACGGCATTGGTGGTGGTCGCTGAGTTCCGTCTGCGCCAACTGCAAGTCATCGCCATCGAGGTGGTTGAGCACACACCTAACCCAACTGATGTGGTCGTATTTCGCCACCAGCAGGGGGAAGTCTTCCATCTCCCAGGGGATGTCCGCCCAAAGCGACCACTGCGCATCCGGATGATATTGCGCCACCCAGCCGGGCACTTCGGCAGCCGGCATGGGACGGGCGATGCCAAAGCCCTGGGCGACGTCGCACCCCAGGCGCATGAGCATCAAGCCCTGTTCCGCAGTTTCCACCCCCTCCGCGACCACCCCGCGACGAAAGGCCTTGGCCAGGCCAATGACCGCCTCCACCAGGATCAAGTCGTCCCCGTCGTCGAGCAGATCGGCGATGAAGCTGCGGTCGATCTTTAATACATCGGCGGGGATCTCCCGCAGGTAGGAGAGCGAGGCGTAGCCGGTGCCAAAATCGTCCAGGGCAAAGCCGATACCCCAGTCGCGGCAGGCCACGATCACGGCGCGCACCTGTTGGGTATTATCCAGCGCTGCCGATTCCAGGATTTCCAGTTCCAGACTCTGCTGCGGGAGATCGGGATAGGCATCGAGACTCGCGCGCAGACCAGTGAGGAAGTTCGGGTGTTGCAGTTGCCGCACGGCCAGGTTGACGCTCACAGAGAGCGTCAGGCCGGCAATACGCCATGCGTGGATTTGCGCCAGCGCCTGATCGATGACCCAGTTACCGATGGCGATGATCAGGTCGTGCCGCTCGATCTGTGGCAGGAATTGGCCCGGCAACAGCAGTCCGTATTCGGGATGCTGCCAGCGCAACAGTGCCTCCATGCCCACCACCTGGCCGCTGCGCATGTTGATCTTGGGTTGGTAGTGGAGCCGCAGTTCACCTGCAATCAGAGCCTGTTCCAGGTGCACGATGGAGACGACGCAGACATTGCCAGCCGAGACGGGACTCAACGGTTCATTCCTGGAGATGGCTTACGCGGGACAGCCTTGCCCCGCAGCCTATCGATCCTTGCTGTCTCGTGCTCACCCATCGTCCAGTCCCAGTCCATTAATGCCGCAAGTGTATCAAGACCGGGTCCAGATTGATGCCGAGAGCAAACAACCAAGTAGGAATAAGCAACCCCTTAAGCAACCCCTTAAGCAACCCCTTATTGGCGCGGCGTAATCATCCGCCGTAGCCATTCGTGAAAATGGACCATGCCGTCTTCGGTCGGTGACTGGTAGGGGCCCACCTGGCTGATCCCCTGCTGCCAGAGGGCTTTGCGGCCCTTGTGCATGCCGTAGCAGATGTCGTCGTCCTCGATGGCGGTCTCGCGGTAGGCCGCCTGCTCCGCCTCGACGAACTCGCGCTCGAACAGGGCGATGTCCTCCGGGTAATAGAACTCGACGACGTTGAGGCAGGAGTCGACCCCCGTGGGTATGATGTTGCTGACCACCAGGGTGTGCGGATACCACTCCACCATCAGCGCCGGGTAGTAGGTGAGCCAAATGGCGCCGTGCGCCGGGTCCGTCCCGTTCCGGTAGCGCTTCACCTGCTGGTGCCAGCGGTTGTAGATGGCGCTGCCCGGTCGCGAGAGATGATTGTTGATTCCCACGGTCTGCACCGAATACATCTCGCCGTATTCCCACTTAAGTTCGTCGCAGTCGACGAACTGACCCAAACCGGGATGGTAGGGGACGACATGGTAGTCCTCGAGATAGACCTCGATGAAGGTCTTCCAGTTGAACTTGTATTCGGTGATCTGGGTGCTGTCGTACAGGTAGCCACCAAAATCCATGTCGGCGGCTACGGAGAGGCTGGCGAGGTCGCTGTGGATCGCGCGCGGACCGGAGAACTGGAGGCCGTTCCAGCCGGACAGCGCTGTCTTGCCCAGATTCAAGCAGGGATTTTCCGGGAATTGGGGCGCACCGAGGAGTTTGCCCTGGGTGTCATACGTCCAGCGATGGAAGGGGCAGACGATGTTCGGGGCGTTGCCTCGCCCCTTGCGCATCTGCGCCTGGCGATGCCGGCAAACATTGGATAGGAGTTCCACGCCGTTCGGGTTGTTCACCAGCATCTTGCCACCGTCATGCAGCCAGTCGAGTACGTGAAAATCCCCGGCAGCCGGAACCATGAGTTCGTGGCCGACGTAGTTCGCACCCTGCCGGAACAGGAGTTCCCTCTCCAGTTCGTAGATTTCTGGATCGAAGTACCAGTGCACCGGCAGCGCCGGACTGACCTTGGTGAGAAGCGACGAAGCCGCCAACTCAGTCATGGTGCAACTCCCCTGAATCGGTAAAAGAAAGGATGAATGTAGCCCCAAAACGGGGGGCGCGATTATGCCCCCCGCGCCTCGCCGGGGCAAGGCACCCCGCGTCGCCAAAGCCGCCCGATCGGCGCAGAGGGTGGGGCCAAGTAATGTCGCGAAACTGAGGCCCTCATCCCCGGCCCTTCCCCCGGAGGGGGAAGGGGGCAGGGTGAGGGAGCTCGGTGGTAAACCCAAGCTGTTTCGCGGTTCTACTTATAGCGCGGCGATTTCCCGAGCTGAAAAACCCGCCCCCCGGCGCGCGGGCTCGTTGAACGGGCGCCGCGGCCGCGGCACCCCGGGTAGGGCCAGCAACGCCAGGAAAGTCGATTCCACCTCCAGGCCACGCAGTCCGCAAAGATGGCGGAACCAGCGGTCTCCGGCCGCGACATGGCCGATTTCGTCGCGCAGGATGATGTCGAGGAGGGCCGCACCCGCCGCATCGCCATAACCCTTGAGCTTGCGCTGGATACCCGGAGTCACATCCAGGCCGCGCGCCTCCAGCAGGCGCGGCACCAGGGCCATGCGCGCGAGTGGATCATGCGCGGTTTTCAGCGCCATTTCCCAGAGGCCATCGTGTCCGGGGAAGTCACCGTAGTCGCGGCCGGCCTCGCGCAGGTGTGCGCGCAAAAGCGAGAAGTGTTCGGCTTCTTCGGCGGCCACGCGCAGCCAGTCGCCATGAAACTCGGGCGGCAGGTCGGGAAAGCGCTGTACCGCATCGAGGGCCAGGTTGATGGCGTTGAATTCTATGTGGGTCAGCGCGTGGATCAGGGCTGCGTGGTTTTCCTGGCCATTGAGCTGGCGTCTGGGCATGGCCTGGGGCGGCAGCAACTCGGGCCGAGCCGGGCGGCCTGGAGTATCGAGTGGCGTCCCCATGTCGCCGCATTGCAGTTCACCACCTTGCCAGTCCGCCCAGAGGCGAGCCGCACCCGCCAGCTTGGCCGCAAGCTCGGATTCCGCGAAAACGGCGCGGGCGGCCGCATGCACCGAGGTCAACGGTATTCCACCAGGTCTTCCAGGGGCAGACGCCGCTTTTCGCCCGCGACATCGGCGCAATGGCCGAAAACCAGGACCAGGGCAGGCTCGTGGCGCGCAGGGTCGACTTCGAGCAAGCGCCGCACTTCACCCGGATCGAAGCCGCCGATGGAGCAGGAATCCAGCCCTGCCGCGGTGGCGGCGGTCATCATGTTGGCCGCCGCGATGTGGCACTGGGTGATGCTCCATGCCTTGACATCGATGGCGGCATGGAAACCCCGGTAGTTCTTCAGGGCGCCCTCGAACTGGCTGGGAGGATATTCGCGCGCCAGCAGGCGACGGGTGTACTCGGAATCCGGGTCCAGTTCGGCCAGCTTGGCCAGGATTACCACCGCCATTGCGGCCGTTCCCACTTGCGGCTGTCCGAAGCAAGCCGACTGGAGGGCCAGCTTCTGCTCTGGCGCGGTCAGTACCACGAATTTCCATTGCTCCAGGCCGAAGGAGGACGGCGACAATCTGCCCGCTTCGAGGATGTAGGAGATATCCCCAGCGCAGATCGGGCGGTCGGCCTGGAACAGGTGGCAGGCGTAGCGTTTTTTAAATAGATCGAGGAGTTGCTGTTTCATGCTGGAAGACTCCTTGAAATCGCGGCATTCTACGCGACCCCTCCAAACGCGAACCGGCTGATGGCCATCCCGATCCCGGAATTCAAGGTGTTGCTCTACGGTCCCGGCTTGCCCGCGGTCGGGAGGCAGGCGCGCGCACGCTTCGAAGGCAGCGTGCTGACGCTGATCGCGCCCCGTACCATGGTGATGGTGGCAGTTCGGGATATCTCTCTGGCTACCGGCGGCTACGACGGGCGCCAGTGGACAGTCCGCTGGAAGGCGAGGGAAGGTGACTATTCGGCCCTGCTTCAGGGGGATGAGGCGCTGCAAGCCTTCATCGCGGCCGCGCCCCGTGAGATCGGCGCGCAACTGCGGCGCTCGCGAGCCAGCCACAAGCGCAATACCCGCCCGTGGCGCGCGGGCCTGGCGCTCTTGCTGCTGGCGCTGGGCTGGCTTTTGGCGCTCGGTCTGCTCGCACACTTCAGGAATTGACCGGCTGTGAGCTAGCGCACAGCCGATGCATGGGTGCTCCGTGTAGACTCGTTCGCTTAGCCGATATGCAGCCGAACATGATCCCACACTTTGAACCCGGACAGATCGACCTGACCGCCTTGCGCCAGGGCAGTGTTCTGTTTGCCACCTTATCCGACGAAGAGGCCTGGGAGCTGATCGGGCTGGCCAGACAGGAGAGCGTGCCGGCCAGGCAGAGCATCTTCCAGGTGGGGCAGAAGGGCGACAGCCTGCATATCGTCCTGGAAGGCCGGGTCAAGGTCAGCCTGAGTTCGGAGGAGGGCAAGGAGGCCATACTCAGCATACTGAGCGCGGGGGAAGTCTTCGGGGAGATGTCCTTGTTCGATGGCGAGCCGCGCAGCGCCGCCGTCACGGCGATGGAACCTTGCCGCTTCCTGGTGTTGCGCCGCCAGGCCCTGCTGCCGTTTCTGGAAAAGCGCCCGCAGGTGATGCTGGAATTGATCGCCGAGATGTCGCGACGCTTGCGCGCCACCAACACGCTGGTCGGCAACCTGAGTTTTCTCGATCTGTCGACGCGGCTGGCGCGAATTCTGCTCAACCTGGTGCAACAATATGGCAAGCTGACCGATCAAGGCATCGTCATCGGACTTAAGCTGTCTCAGGAGGAACTCGGGCACCTGGTCGGCGTCTCCCGCGAAAGCGTGAATCGCCAGTTGCGTCTCTGGGTGGAAGCGGGGGTCATCGCGCACGATCACGGCAGCCTGGTCGTGTGTGATTCGGACGCACTGTTCCGCGAGGCGCTCGCCCCATGAACCAACACCTCGGCAAATCCTTATAATTCGGCCATGGGGGTTCGCAATTGCGAAACCCATGTAATCATAGCGACCTTAAGACTATTCCCTTACGCAGTACCCACTTTCCAGGAGAGTCAAATGAACGTGAACCCCCTAGCAGCATCCATCGCCCTCGCCATCGCCGCCATGAGCAGCGCCCAGGCGGGTTCCTCGAACCTGTCCGATGCCAACAATTCGTATCGGACCTTCTCCTGCCTGCAAGGCAAGCAGTGGTCATCCGATGCTAGCGCCTGTGTCGAGGCCAGCAAGACCGTCGCCAAGTCCGCACCGGTCGTGGTAGCCCCCGTCGCAGCGCCGGTTGTGGCTCCTGTCGTCGTGGCTCCTGTTGTGGCTCCTGTCGTGGCTCCTGTTGTGGCTCCTGTTGTGGCTCCTGTTGTGGCAGCTCCAGTCGTCGTGGCAGATCCCGTCGTCGTAGCCGCTCCCGCCGTCGTGGCTCCTGTCGTGGCTTCGGTCGTCGTGGCCCCGGTAGTCAGCAACGAATCTCGTTCCGTGCTCTACCTGCCCACCGGAATGCGCGACACCAGCGCGATGATGATAGAACGCATCGCCCCGAACCAGGTCGTCGCCGGCCAGCCGTTCAGCTACAACATCAAGGCCACCAACCTGACTCCTGGTCCCTTGTCGAATGTTGCGGTGCAGGATTTGTGCAGCAGCAACTTCAAGATGCTGACCTCTACTCCGGTAGCCGAGCGTATTGGCGATAGCCACTTGCTCTGGAGATTGGGTGACATGAAGGCGGGCGAGTCGCGCGTCATCGACGTCAACGGCCAGGTGGTCGATGCCAACAAGGCCCAGACCTGCTTGTCTGCGAACTACGATCAGGCCTCCTGCCTGGCGTTCAACGTGGTGCAGCCGCAACTGACCCTGAAAGCCAGCGCCCCGGCCGAAGTCATGCGCTGCGATGCCATCCCGCTAAGCTACAGCGTGGCGAACCCGGGCACCGGTGCCGCGCAAAACGCCACGTTTACCCAGTCCCTGCCCGAAGGCATCAGCCTGAAAGACGGCGACGCCACGAGCTCGCTGGGCGAACTCGCCCCCGGTGCCATCAAGGACATCCAACTCAGCGTCATGGCCGCCAAGCCCGGCGTCTACGAGTTCCACCCCGCAGCCAATGCTGCGCCCGGCCTGAAGGCGGATGCCGTCGCAAGCACTCGCGTCACCCAGCCGGCGCTGCAAGTGAGCAAGCAGATGATGCCCGCGCAGTATCTGGGCCGCAGTGTCGACTACGACATCACGGTGAGCAACAGTGGCGATGCCATCGCCCGCAACCTGGTCGTGGATGAAAGCGTGCCCAGTGGCGCCAAGGTCAACAGTGTTTCCGACAACGGACACATTGATGCCGGTCACATCGTCTGGAATCTGGCCGATCTGGCGCCCAAGCAGAGCCAGACTGTCAAGGTCAGCCTGCAGCCGCAATCCGTGGGTGAGGTCGCGACCAGCACGCAGGCAACCGCCTACTGTGCCGACGCCGCTAATGCCATGGGCAAGACCGCCGTGGTGGGCATCCCCGCCATCCTGCTGGAAGTGGTCGATCTGACCGACCCGGTTGAAGTGGGCAAGGAAACCACCTACGTGATCACCGCCACCAACCAGGGCACAGCCATGGATACCAACATCCATATCGTCGCCGATCTGGAAAGCTCCATGCAACTGGTTTCTGCCGGCGGCGCCACCGACGCCGTGAGCATGGGCGGGCGCATCAACTTTGCTCCGTTGGCCAAGCTGGAACCCGGTGCCAAGGCGGAATGGCGCGTGACCGGCAAGGCCGTGGCGCCTGCCGACTCCCGCTTCACCACCGTCATGACCACGGACGAACTGCAACGCCCGGTGATGGAAACCGAAGCGACGACGCTGTACAAGTAAGCGCACTCGGAGGTACGACGGGCAGCCCTAGGGAGGCCCGTTTTTTTTTGGGGGTTCCGGAATCCGGCGCTATGTCGGGAGTGGATGCGGAAGCAGGGCGGAACTGGCTCGCGACGTTGCGTCCTGTTCGCTTGCTATCCTGGAAACAAATATTCCAACCGCATGACATGGGTATGATGTACATCTTTGTCATGCAACCATGGGGAAATGATATGCAGATGTCTCATCGATTCGAACTGGGCACGCTGGCGGTTCTGGTGGCGTTGAGCCTGGCTGGCTGTGGCGACAAAGGCAGTGGCAAGGAGTCGCAGGTAGCGGCGAAGGTGAACGGTGACGAACTCACGGTGCATCAACTAAATTTCGAGTTGGCCAAACTCGGCAACCTCAGCCAGGATCAGGCCAAGCAGGCGGCCAACCAGGTATTGAAGTCCATGGTCGACGAGCA
>CAISDD010000508.1 GCA_903883985.1 uncultured Pseudomonadota bacterium
GGTGTTCATTGAAGCCAATGATGTGGCCTGTTTGAGATATGGCTACACCCGCGAAGAACTGTTCCGGATGCGGCCCATGGACATTGATGCACCCGAAGGGCTGCCCCTGATTCCCAGTGCCATGGAAGCCCTTAAAACCGTCAACCACGCCACATGGGAAGGCGTTCATCTCGCCAGGGACGGTCGAAAAATACCCGTTGAAATCACCGCCGCGAAATTTGATTTCTTCGGCGTACCGCTGATTCTCTCCACGTCCCATGACATCTCGGCCCGCAAAAAAGCAGCAATGGCGCTGGCGCAGTCCATGCGGGAAATTGAAGATCTTTACGAAAACGCGCCGTGCGGTTACCACTCCCTGGACAAGAACGGGAACATCATCCGTATCAACAACACGGAACTGGCCTGGCTGGGATATTCGCGCGAAGAACTCATCGGCCGGAACTTCACCGACATTATCACGCCCGACGGCATGGACACCTTCCGCAGGAGCTACCCGGTTCTCACGCGTCAGGGCTACATCCGCGACGTGGAGCAAACCCTGGTTCGCAAAGACGGCTCGACCATGCCCGTGCTGCTCAGCGCCACGCTGGTTCGGGACGCGGCAGGCGATTTCCTGATGACCCGCACCACGGTGTACGACATCACGGAACAAAAAAAGCTCCAGGCCCAGCTCCTGCACTCGCAGAAAATGGAAGCCATCGGCATGCTCGCCGGAGGCGTGGCGCACGACTTCCGCAACCAGCTTACGGTGGTGAAGGGCTACGCCGAGATGCTGCTCCGCAAGCAACTGGTAAGCGACAAAGGCCTGGAGTGCATCCAGGAAATCCTCAAGGCGGCGGACCACTCGGCCAACCTGGCCGGCCAGTTACTGGCATTCAGCAGGCAGCAGGTGCTATGCCCCGAGGTGGTGAATCTGGACGCACTCATCGACGGGCTGGGCAAAACCATGGCTCGCATGGTGGGCGAGGACATTCGCCTGAACATCGTTTCGGTCCCCTCCGTCCGAAGCGTGAAGATCGACCCCACCCAGTTCCGGCAGGCCCTGATGAACCTGGCCGCCAACGCGCGCGACGCCATGCCCAGGGGCGGTCATTTCACCATTCAAACCAGCAATGCAACCCTGGACCCCACCCTCGCGGCGCAATATCCCACGGCCTCCCAGGGCCCTTACGTGCTGGTAACGATCAGCGACTCCGGCGAGGGAATGGACAAGAAAACGCTGGAGCAGATTTTCGTTCCCTTCTTCACCACAAAACCCGTGGGCCAGGGTACCGGGCTGGGGCTGGCCATGGTGCATGGCTTTGTCCGCCAGAGCGGCGGGTACATTACCGTGCAAAGCGAACCGGGGCACGGAAGCACGTTCCACATTTACCTGCCTGCGGTGGAGGAAACCCCAAACCTCGCCACCGCCGCCGCCAGGACTTGCAACTTGCCGCAGGGAACCGGCACGATTCTGGTAGTGGAAGACGAGGCCTCCATCCGACTGGTTGTCTGCGAAACCCTTCGAGAGTGCGGCTACACGGTGTTGGACGCAGGCAACTCGCAGGACGCCCTGAACCTGGTGAAACAACATACTCAGCCCCTGGACCTGCTGGTGCTCGAC
>CAISDD010000509.1 GCA_903883985.1 uncultured Pseudomonadota bacterium
GCCAGCCCGAAACCCTGGGGAGAGCGCAAGTTCGGCGAAAAACCCGCGAGCGATCGTCCCTGGGGCGAGAAGAAGTGGGCCGACAAGCCCGCTGACCGGCCGCGTGGCGAAGGCGCTCCCCGCGCATACGGCCAGCGGGATGTTCCCGCGCCCCGCCATGACGACGACCACCGCGGCAACTCCATCAACTATGGCGCCGCCAGCCCGCAGGCGCGCCCCGCCCGAGACGGCAACACCTGGGCCAAACCGGAGGGCGCGCACGTAGCCAAGGTCTGGGTCAACAAGTCCGACACGCGTCCGGCCTTCAAGAGCGCGCGCGGCGAGGACACACGCCCTGCCGCAGCCAAGCCGCGCGGCCGTCAGAGCTGGTAACGGCGAGCGGCCTCGGCGCGGGACGGCCTACAGGCTCTTCCGCCCCGCGGCCTCGTTGCTGCATCCCGCGGCTGCATCCCATTCCACCCGATCTCCCGCCCGGCCGCTGAAGCGGCCGGCGGCGATTTCAAGGACATGGGCGACCGCCCGTGACGGATAGTAGATGAGGCAGGGATCCCGCTCGCAAACCGGCAAGGTGAGCGCCCCCACGACCCGATTTTCTGGACTTACCCAGATCAGGTCGATGGGAAAGCGCATGCCGCGCATCCAGAAACCCGGCATCCCGACTTGAGCAAGCTCGAACCACATGCCGGTATCGGGCGGGAGTCGATCGCGTCCCGACAGGCCCTGTTCCCGCGCCTTTTGGGTGGCGGCCAGTTCCACCTGAAACCGCTGGGTCTCACCCTGGCTGCCAATTTCTACCTGCATACCAGCGGAACAAGGCTCGGCAGCCCGCGCCGTGGCGCAGATCAGAAGCAGTAAACTGGCGCACTTTTTCCAAACTCGCATCCTTCCTCCTCATGCAATTTCAGGTAACGCATCGCAGTGGCCACGCACGTCGTGGCGTGCTGGAAACCACCCACGGCCTCATCCAGACCCCGGTTTTCATGCCGGTAGGCACCGTCGGCACGGTCAAGGGAATCAGCCCCCATGAACTGGTCGACCTGGGCGCACAAGTCGTGCTCGGCAACACCTTTCACCTCTGGCTGCGCCCCGGCGTCGAGGTCATCGAAGCGCATGGCGGCCTGCACGGATTCATGGCCTGGAACGGGCCGATACTCACCGACTCCGGCGGCTTCCAGGTATGGAGTCTCACGCATCTGCGCAAGATCACCGAGCAGGGCGTGAAATTCGCCTCGCCTCTGGATGGCCAGCGTCTGATGCTCTCTCCCGAGAAGAGCATGCAGATCCAGAGGGCGTTGAATTCGGACATCGTCATGATATTCGACGAATGTACGCCCTATCCGGCGGACCGGGAAACCGCATCCTTGTCCATGGAACTGTCTCTGCGTTGGGCGGAACGCTCCAAGAACGCCCATGAGGGCAATCCGAACGCTTTATTCGCCATCGTCCAGGGCGGCATGCACGAAGACCTGCGCGAACGCTCACTGGAACGCTTGGTCGAGATCGGCTTCGACGGCTACGCCCTGGGCGGCCTCTCTGTGGGCGAACCGAAGGAGGACATGCAACGCATCCTCGAACACATAGGCCCGCGTCTGCCTGAGGACAGCCCGCGCTACCTTATGGGTGTAGGCACGCCTGAGGACATCGTCTACGCGGTTGCCCGCGGCATCGACCTGTTCGATTGCGTCATGCCCACCCGCAACGCCCGCCATGGCCTGCTGTTCACCTGGTCTGGTGACCTGCGCATCAGGAACGCCCGGTTCAAGACAGACACCGGCCCGATCGACCCGGAGTGCGGCTGCTACACTTGCCGGAATTTCAGCCGCGCCTACCTGCATCACCTACAGCGCTCTGGCGAGATGCTGGGGGCGCGCCTCAACTCGATCCACAATCTGCACTTCTACCAGGATTTCACCGCGCGCATGCGCTGCGCACTGGAACAGGCGCGGTTTCCACAATGGGTCACGGACTTTCACCACCGCCGAGGCAACGGGCCCGCCTGATCGTCATGACCACAGTGGTAGAATCCGCCGGTTTTCCCTCTCGCTACCGCTTAACATGTCCTCTCTGATTCCTTCCATTTTCACTGCGGCACCTGGTCAACCCGACCCGATCATGACTTTTCTGCCGCTGATCGTCCTCTTCGCCCTGTTCTACTTCATGATCATTCGCCCGCAGATGAAGCGCGCCAAGGATCAGAAATCGATGCAGGAAACCATCGCCAAGGGTGACGAGGTCATCACCGCCGGTGGCCAGGTCGGCCGCGTGGTGAAGGTGGCCGAACAATACCTCACCCTGGATATCGGCGGCGGCGTGGAATCCCACTTCCAACGCGGCACCGTCCAGACCGTCCTGCCCAAGGGGACGATCAAGGATCTGTAAGCCGGTAAGGGGTGAGTAGTCAGCGAAGAACGCCGATGCACCACCCTATCCGCTCACCGCTAACCGCTCACCGTTTACCCAACCATGAACCGCTACCCACTCTGGAAATACATCGTTATCGGCCTGGCTGTGCTGGTTTCGTTTCTCTATACCTTACCCAACTTCTTCGGCGAAGTGCCGGCAGTGCAGGTGATCCCGGTGCGCACCACCGTCAAGGTGGACGCGGCACTGCTGCTGCAAATCGAATCCGCACTGAAGACGGCGGGCATCGCCACAACCGGGGTGACACTGGACGAGCGCGGCATCAAGGCGCGTTTCACCAGTACCGATATCCAGATCAAGGCCAAGGACATCGTCCAGAGCGCATTGGGCCCAGGCTATACGGTGGCGCTGAACCTGCTGCCCGCCTCGCCACGCTGGCTGACCGGGATCGGCGCCTTGCCCATGAATCTCGGCCTGGATCTGCGCGGTGGCGTGCACTTCCTCTTGCAAGTGGACATGCCCCGCGCGCTGGAAAAGGCCGCCGAACGCTACCAGGGCGATATCCGCACCCTGCTGCGCGAAGCCAAGGTGCGTTACAGCGGCATCGAGCGCGTAGGCGCACAGGTGGTCATCAAATTCCACGATGCCATGCAGCGGGCCGCTGCGAGAAAAGCGATCGAGGGCGCCTACACGGAGTTGCAATTGGCCGACAGCGGCGGCGGTGAGGAATATGTGCTCACCGCCGCCCTGAAGGTACAGGCGCAGGTGAAGACCCAGGAATATGCGCTGCAACAGAACCTGACCACGCTGCGCAACCGGGTCAACGAACTCGGCGTAGCCGAGCCGGTCATCCAGCAGCAAGGTGTGGACCGCGTCGTGGTGCAGTTGCCCGGCGTGCAGGACACCGCGCGCGCCAAGGAAATCCTCGGCCGCACCGCCACCCTGGAAATCCGTATGGTGGACGAGGAACGGATGCAAGATGCCAACGTGGTTCGGGCCGCGACCACAGGCCAGGCCCCGTTCGGCACCGAGCTCTATTACGAGCGTGATGGCCGCCCGGTGCTGGTGAAGAAGACCGTGGTGCTGACCGGCGACTACATCACCGATGCACAGCCCGGCTTCGACAACCAGACTTCGCAGGCTGCGGTGCACGTCAACCTGGACGGTCGGGGTGCGCGCATCTTCAAGAACGTCACCCGCGAGAACGTTGGCAAGCGCATGGCCATCCTCCTGATCGAGAAGGGCAAGACCGAGGTGGTCACCGCCCCCGTGATTCGCGAGGAAATCGGCGGTGGCCGAGTGCAGATCACCGGCATGGATACCCCCCAGGAAGCCTCCGATGTCTCCTTGCTGCTGCGTGCCGGCGCGCTGGCCGCCCCCATGGAAATCGTCGAGGAACGCACGGTCGGCCCTTCTCTGGGTGCGGACAACATCGCTCGCGGCCTCAACTCCACCCTGGTCGGATTCGCCGCCATCGCCCTGTTCATGATCGTCTACTACCGTTGGTTTGGGGTGATCTCGACCTCGGCTCTGATCATGAACCTGCTGTTCCTCGTGGCCATCCTGTCCATGATGCAGGCCACACTGACGCTGCCTGGCATCGCCGGCATCGCCTTGACCCTGGGCATGTCGATCGACGCCAACGTCCTCATCAACGAGCGCATCCGTGAGGAACTGCGCAATGGCAATTCACCGCAAGCGGCAATCGACGCCGGTTACGCACGCGCCTGGGACACCATCCTGGACTCCAACGTCACCACCCTGATCGCCGGCCTGGCCATGTTCTGGCTGGGTTCCGGCCCCGTGCGCGGCTTTGCCGTCGTGCTCTGCTTGGGGATACTGACCTCGATGTTCAGCGCCGTGACCGTCTCGCGCGCCGTCGTCAATCTTACCTTCGGTCGAGTCAAACGCCTGACCCACGTCTCCATCTAACGGACATGGCTTCCCTCACCCCCGCCCCTCCGTGGGTGGCCCATCCCTCGCTTCTCTCGGGCCCGCAACTGCGCGGCTGGTCCCGCCTGCGGGCGTGGGAAGCATTAAGCGTCGCTGTGCGGCGTTGATAAGGAACTGAGAGCATGGAACTCTTCAAGATCAGGAAAGACATCCCCTTCATGCGCCACGCGGTGCCCACCGCGCTACTGTCGGTGGCCACCTTCGTCGCCGCCGTTCTCTTCCTGGTATTCCAGGGACTCAACCTTGGCGTGGATTTCACCGGTGGCACGGTGATGGAAGTGAGCTACGCGCAGCCAGCCGATATACACGGTGTGCGCACGACCCTGGCCCAGGGCGGTTTCGCCGATGCTCAGGTGCAGAACTTCGGCACCGCCCGTGACGTACTCATCCGCCTGCCCATGAAACACGGAGTGACTTCCGTACACCTGAGCGAGCAGGCGATGACCTTGCTGAAACAGGCCGATGCTGCGGTCACGCTCAAGCGGGTGGAGTTCGTCGGCCCACAGGTCGGCAAGGAATTGCTGGAGGACGGCTCGCTCGCCTTGCTGGTGGTATCCATCGGCATCGTCCTCTACCTGGCGCTGCGCTTCGAATGGCGTTTTGCGGTCGGCGCCATCACCGCCACGGCGCATGACGTGGTCATCATCCTTGGCTTGTTCGCCCTGTTCCGCTGGGAATTCAACCTCACCGTACTGGCCGCAGTGCTGGCCATCCTGGGTTACTCGGTGAACGACACCGTGGTGGTGTTCGACCGGATTCGCGAGAACTTCAAGAAGACCCGCTCCAGCGACGTGCCCGGCATCATCGACAACGCCATCACCGCGACCCTGTCGCGAACCGTCATCACCCACATCACCACCCAGTTGATGGTGTTCGCCATGCTCTTCCTGGGGGGCGAGGTGCTGTTCTACTTCGCCTTGGCCCTGACCATCGGCATCGTCATCGGCACCTATTCTTCTATCCTCGTTGCCAGCCCCATCGTCATGTGGCTGGGCGTCTCGCGCGAGGACTTCATCAAACCCGTAAAGACAGAATCCGGCGCGGTCGTATAAAGCAGGTGCAAGGTGCAAGGTCCAGGGAATACATGCTTGCCCCTTGCCCCTTTCATCCTGAACTCTGGGCTTGGATGTAATGGAACTTCTCGATTTCGTCCTGCACCTGGACCGGCATCTCGCGCTGCTGGTGGAACATTATGGCGTCCTGGTCTACGCGATTTTGTTCGCCATCGTGTTCATGGAAACCGGCCTCGTGGTGACGCCTTTCCTGCCGGGTGACTCCCTGCTGTTCGTGGCGGGGGCCGTGGCTGCCGCCGGAGGCATGGACCCCGTGCTTCTGGGCGCCATCCTGATTGCCGCGGCGCTGTGCGGCGACAACGTGAACTACTGGATAGGCCGCTTCCTCGGACCTAAGTTGTTTCGCTTCAAGGGCTGGCTGAAGCAGGAAAACCTAGACCGCACCCATGCCTTCATGGAAAGGCATGGCCCCAAGGCCATCGTCATCGCCCGCTTCGTGCCGGTGGTGCGTACCTTTGTTCCTTTCGTCAGCGGTTTGGGCCGTCTGACCTACCTCCGTTTCCTCGGATATTCCGTGCTGGGCGCCCTGCTCTGGGTCGGGCTGCTGCTTTCAGCCGGCTATTTCTTCGGCAATCTGGCCGTGGTCAAGAACAACCTCAGCGCCGTCCTCCTGCTGATCGTAGTCCTGTCCATCCTGCCCGGCGCCATCGAGTATTTCAGGCAGCGCCGCGCCAGGAAACCAGTTAGGTAAGCGCCACCAGAAGTAACTTCTCAATAAGTCACGGCATAGTGCGGTCAGCGCCCGTTCACGCGGGGTAGTGATGTAAGCCACCCCGGCGGGTTGAAGAAGCACTGGCGAGTCCCTGTAGCGCAGGCATCCTTGCCTGCGTCTTTGAAAACAGCCGGCCGGAAGCCGGCGCTGCC